>NZ_JBHTRF010000001.1:72085-296636 GCF_042796115.1 Kitasatospora sp. NPDC056446
GGGGCCCCCCACCGTGGGGGGGTGCCGCCGCGTCGTGTCCCGGAGCCGGGGGTGCCTACCGGACGAGCCAGAAGCGGGACTCGCGGTACGCCCGGGCGTCGGGGTCGTCGGCCGCGACGCGGACGGGGGTGTGCAGGCAGACGACCAGGCCGCCCAGCCGCTCCTGCTCCGCCGCCAGCCAGCGGGACTGCCAGAGCATCGCGGCGGCCAGGCCCGCCAGGAGCATGCCGGCCGGGATCCCCGTCGCGTAGCCGACGCCGAGTCCGACCAGCAGCACCAGCACCAGCGGCACGGTGAGGGCGCGCGAGAACAGGTCGAAGGTCTTGTCCCGCGCGACCAGTTCGGCCCCCGGCGGCGGAGGGGTCACGCCCGCCAGCCTCGTCTCGTACCAGGGCCGGCGGGTCCTCAGGAGCCCGACGTACGTCACCGCGAACAGCAGCGCACCGGTCCCGACGCTCATCACCGGGTCCGCCGGTTCGGCGCCGCCGGTGAAGGCGGGCACACAGCTGACCAGGCTCACCGGGAGCAGCAGCCCGGCCTGTATCCGTACCGACGCGACCAGTCCCACCAGCCGCAGACCACTGCCCACCGAGCATCCCCCCGATTCGATCAAGATCCGGTGCATCCTAACGGGCACCGCCCGGCCACCCTGCCCGGCCTGCCCGGCCCCGCCCGGCCGCCGCCGCTCCCCCGGGGTCCGGCGGTCCCGGGCTTCAGAGCGTCAGGGCCGGGCGGTGGTGGTCGAGCCAGAGCGCGAGGTCGACGACCCGTTCCAGGCGGAGCCGGTGGCCCCACTGGAGCCGGTCGGCGGGGGTGTCGAGGACGGCGCCGATCACCGTCGCGTCGGCGATGTCGCGTACCTGCGGGACGTCCAGTGCCTCCCGGGCCAGCCGCCGCAGGCCCTCGTTGTAGTCGAGGTGGTGGGTCGCCGGGTAGTGGTTCTTCGGCCGCAGGAGCACCGAGTCGGGGGCGATGCCCCGGCCGGTGTCGCGCAGCAGGCTCTTCTCCCGGCCGTCGTGGTTCTTCATCGCCCAGGGGGCGTTGAAGGCGTACTCGACGAGGCGGTGGTCGCAGTAGGGGACCCGGACCTCCAGGCCCTGGGCCATCGAGAGGCGGTCCTTGCGGTGGAGCAGCTGCCGCAGCCAGCGGGTGAGCGAGAAGTGCTGGATCTCGCGCAGGCGGCGTTCCCCGGCGCTCTCGCCGTCCAGGCGCGGTACGGCCGCGAGGGAGCTGCGGTAGGTGTCCTCGCGGAACTCGCGGATGCGCAGGTGGGCGGCGAGGTCGGGGGCGAGCGGCATGGCCGCGTCGTCGCCGGTGACCAGCAGCCACGGGAAGGTCCGCGCGGCCAGTGCCTCGGGCTTGTGGAACCAGGGGTAGCCGCCGAACACCTCGTCGGCGGCCTCGCCGGACAGGGCCACGGTGGAGTGCTCGCGGATCTCGCCGAACAGCAGGTAGAGCGAGGTGTCCATGTCGCCGACGCCGATCGGCGAGTCGCGGGAGGCCACGACGGCCCGCCGGTTCTCCGGGTCGAGCAGCGCGCGCGGGTCGAGCACCACGGTGGAGTGCTCGGTGCCGATGAAGGCGCCGGCCTCGGTGGCGTACGGGGTGTCGTGGCCGGTGCGCAGCACGTCGCCGGTGAACCGCTCGGCCTGGTCGCTGTAGTCGACGGCGTAGGAGCGGAGCTTCGCCCCGGGGCCGCGGGTGCGCCGGAGTTCGTCGGCGACGAGGGCGGTGACGACGGTGGAGTCGAGGCCGCCGGAGAGCAGGCTGCACAGCGGGACGTCCGCCTCCAGCTGGGACCTGGCGGCGCGGTCGACGAGGGCGGCCACCCGGTCCCTGGTGGTCTCCAGCCCGTCCGTGTGCGGACGCGCGGTCAGTTCCCAGTAGCGGCGCTCGTGGATGCCGTCCCGGTCGAGGACCAGCAGGCCGCCGGGGTGGACCTCGTGCACGCCGGCCCACACGGTGGGGCCGGTGGTGAACAGCAGGCTGTACGCCTCGCGCAGGCCGTCGGCGTCGACGGCCGGGGCGACCTCGGGGTGGGCGAACAGCGCCTTGGGCTCGGAGCCGAAGGCCAGGCCCCCGTCGACGGCGGCCCAGCACAGCGGCTTGACGCCGAGCCGGTCGCGCACCAGCAGGAGGCGCTGCGCGCGCTCGTCCCAGATGCCGAAGGCGTACATGCCCTCCAGGTGGTCGACCAGGGCGTCACCCCACTCCAGGTAGGCGCGGAGCACGACCTCGGTGTCGCTGCGGGTCCCGAAGCGGTGGCCCCTGCTTCTGAGCCGCTCCCTCAGCTCGTGGTGGTTGTAGACCTCGCCGCTGTAGGTGAGCACCACCTGCGGCCGGTCGGGGCGGTCGGCCATGGGCTGGGCACCGCCGTCCAGGTCGATCACGGCGAGCCGCCGGTGGCCGAGCGCGGCGTTGCGGCCGAGCCAGACCCCGCCGGCGTCGGGCCCGCGCAGGGCCATGGTGGCGGTCATCGCCTCGATCACGGGGGCGCTGTGCCGGACGTCCTGGTGGAAGGACACCCAGCCGGTTATTCCGCACATGCGTGCGCTCCTGACGGTGGAAGGGGCCGGAGGAGGGTGCTCGGTCGTAGGGCCCGGGCCCTACGGGACCCGGGGCGGCCGTGCGACGCCGCACCCGGCACACGAGTCGGGCCGGAACCCCGGGAAGTTCCGGGCACCCGCGTGATCCTTTTCCGAGCGGGCGGACCACGCGGCCGGGATCCGGCGGGGCGTCGACCCCGGCGGACGCCCCGGGCCGACCGGCCCGTCGAACCGGACGCGTGCCGGACGCGTGCCGGATCCGGGGCGGATCCGGGCGCTTCCGGGCCGCTTCCGGGCCGCTTCCGGGCCGGGAGGCGTCGCGGAGTTCGCGGCGCGAGACTGAATGTAGGCGCAGTCGAGAAACGGCACCGCCGGAATTCCCCACCAGGAGGAGGACATGCCTACCTGCAAGGAAATCAACGCACTCATCGCGCAGCTGAATCGGGAACTCGCGGCGGCGACCAATCAGCTGGCCGGCGCCGTCAGCGCCGCCGACAGGGCGCGGATCCAGCAACTGATCGACGCATTGGAGACCGAACTCGCGGGCCTCCGGGGCGATTGGCTGGCCCAGGGCTGCGACCGGCCGGTGAAACCGGCGATTCCGGTCCTGGCACAGCCCGGCAAGAACATCCAGGTCACGTACGACAGCAATCCGAACAATGACCGGAGCGAATCCGTCCTGATCAGCAATCCGATCAATCCGCTCAATATGGTGGGCGCCTCCAAACGGTTCACCGATCCCGTCGAATACCAGTTCTCACTCGCCGCCTACGCCACCCTGGACGGTGGCGCGACCTGGACCGAGTCCCTGCTGCCCCCGGTCGCCGGAGCGGACTTCACCTCGGATCCGATCGTCACCTTCGACGACCTGGGCAAGGCCTATCTGTCCGGTCTGGTCTGGACCTATCCCGTGCCTCCGCCTCCCATCCGGCCGAAATCTCTCGGTATGGCGGCCTACACCTCGACCGACGGCGGGCTCACCTGGAGTGCGCCCGACTTCTTCTACCAGGGCTACGCGGACAAGCCGGCGATCGCCGGGGACACCACACCCGCCAGCCCCCATCACGGCAACGTGTACGCCGCCTGGGACGGGGACAGGCCGGACGACCACCACGAGATCCAGTTCGCCCGTACGACGGACCGCGGCGCCACCTGGATCGGTGCCGGGCCGGTGGCCACCGGCCCGCCCCCAGGCACGGTGGTCGCGCACGGCCTCTTCCCGTCCGTCTCCGTCACCGGCGACGGCACCGTCGTCGTCTTCTTCATGGCCGCCGGACAACCGCCGTCGGTCGACTGCATCAGGTCCACCGACGGTGGCGACACCTTCACCGCCGCCGCGACGGTGGCAACGCTGGTGGCCGAGCTGCCCATCCAGCTTCCCGGCGGGAAATTCCGCACCGAGACGATTCCGACCTCGTGCTGCGGGCCCGGCCGGATCGTCACGGTGGCATGGCCGGAATTCCGCAACAACGTCGCGGAGATCTACTACCAGCAGTCGCACGATGCCGGGAGTTCGTGGAACGGACCGACCAACGGACGGCTGCTCACCCCGACCGCCGCCGGTCAGCACAATTTCGCGCCGCAACTCGCCGCCACCCCCGCGGGCGATATCGGCTGCGCCTTCTACCAATTCGGCCCGCGCGCGGGCGGGGCGCCCCCGGATCTCATCGATGTCCTCCTGGCGGTCTCCCGGGACACCGGCGCCGATTTCCGCCAGCGGATCACGATCACCGACCGGCCGTGGGATCCCACCGTCGACGCACCCCTCGGCGGCGGATTCATCGGAGACTATTTCGGCCTCGCGGCCGGCAGCACGGGCTGGTTCCCCTTCTGGACCGACACCCGGACGGGAATCCAGGAACTCTTCACCTGTCACGCGTACGAGCTGATCAGGGGTGCCTGATCAGGGGTGCCTGAAGGTCACGGTGGCCGGGTGGGAAAATGATTCCGAGGCCGCCGGCGCGTGTGCTGTACTGGCCGCATGGGGGTTGACGACGGCCGGATGCGGCTGCGGGTGACGAGCCATCCGGTCGACGGCGCCGGACCGGGCTCCGGGCTCGGCCGGATCCTGAGCACCGGCCCCATGCTCCGCAACACCTTCCTCCACCCGCCCGACCTCCGGGTCGGGTACCTGCGCGCGAGCCGGGCCGACCTGCTCCGGCTCGGCGCCCTGTTCCGGGTCGCCGCGACGAGCCCGCACAGCGCGCTGTACGTCCCGGCCCCGCCGGGCGCCCGAGCGACGGCCCCGGTCGGCGGCGCCCGTACGCTGCCGCTGCTCCTGGCCCGTGAGGACACCGGGCTGCGGCCTTCCGACTGGCCGGCCCTCCGGCGCGGGATGCGCCGCGCCTCGGCGCCCCTGAGCGTGACCGCCCCGGCGGCACGCTCCTCCGACCGGCCCGACGACGTCCGCCGCCGGGCCGACCGCCACCCCGCCCGTTTCACCGAGCACGCCGCGACGGCCGTCATCACCGCCCGCGCCGAACTCCTCTTCTGGATCGGCGACTGGCTCACCGCCGCCGGCGACCGGGTCGCCGGGGACAGCCACGTCCACCGCCACGGCGAGACCTTCCTCGGCGACCTGGCCGGCTTCTTCGACCCCGCGGGCACGGACCAGCCCATGCACGCGCTCTGCGTCGTCGCCGAGGAGCCGATCTTCCACCGGGCCCGCTGGCACAAGCAGCAGGCCACCACCGGCAGTTGACGCCGGCCCGGCCCGGACCCGCGGCGTCGGCCCCGCCGCCACCCCGGTCGGAGGGCCCCCGGGGCCCCTACTGCGGCCGCAGGTCCAGGACGAGGTCGCGGGGCAGGCCGTGGGTGTCGTGGAGGTAGTGCAGGTCGTCCTCGGTGAGCGGGCCGTGGAAGCGGGGGCGGGAGAGCACCCGGCGGCCGCGGTCGAGGAGCCGGTCGAACCGGTGCTCCTCGTCGAGCAGCACCCGGCGCACCGACTCCGGGTCCACGTCCGGGCGGAAGCGGTCCAGGGTGTGCCGGACCAGCTCGACCGGCAGGTCGCCGAGTCCGCGCTGCCCGTCGTCCCGGCGCAGCACGGTGAGCACCCGGCGTACCAGGCGGCGCAGCACGTAGCCGCGGCCGGTGTTGGACGGGCGGACGCCGTCGCCGATGACGACGATGCCCGAGCGCAGGTGGTCGCAGACCAGCCGCAGTGACGGTTCGTCCAGCTGCCACAGCGTCGGGACGAGGCGGCGCCAGGGGTCGAAGACGTCGCACTCGAAGACCGAGGACCGGCCCTGCAGCAGCGAGGAGAGCCGTTCCAGGCCGAGCCCGGTGTCGATGTTGCGCTGCGGGAGCGGGACGAGCGTGCCGTCATCGAGGCGCCGGTGGCGCATCATCACGTGGTTCCACACCTCCACCCAGCGGTCGTCCCGGGTGGGCGTCGACTGCGGCGGGGTGTCGCCGGTCCACAGGAAGATCTCCGAGTCCGGGCCGCAGGGGCCGGTCGGCCCGTTGGACCACCAGTTGTCCTCGACGGTGAGCTCGACCGGCACGCCGCGGTCCTGCCACAGTTCCAGCGAGCCGGTGTCGGGGCCGACGTGGTCGTCGCCGCCGAAGACGGTGGCGTGGAGGCGGCCCGGGTCGATGCCGAAGCCGTCGGTGAGCAGCCCGTAGCCCCAGTCCAGGCTCTGCGGGCCCTCGTAGTCGCCGAGGGACCAGGTGCCGAGCATCTCGAAGACGGTCAGGTGGGTACGGTCGCCGACCTCGTCGAGGTCCGTGGTGCGCAGGCAGCGCTGGACGTTGACCAGCCGCCTGCCGAGCGGGTGCGGGCGCCCTTCCAGGTGGGGCGTGAGGGGGTGCATGCCGGAGGTGGTGAACAGCACCGGGTCGCCGGGCGGGGGCAGCAGGGTCGAGCCGGTGATCCGGCGGTGGCCGCGCTCCTCGTAGTACTCGGTGAAGGTGCGGACGAGCTGGTCGGTGTCCATGGGGTGGCTCCTTCGCGTGGGCCGGGGGGAGGCACCGGACAACAGGTCCACGCGGTCATCGGAGCCGAGGGGGAACGCCTCGGAGCCACCAGCGGCGGACCGTGTCCGGTCGCCGTGGGGAGGGGGTACGTCAGGCGGCGGCCGGCGAGCTGGTCGCTCGCGCGGTCGCGGTGGTGCTCGGGCCGGTGACGTTCATGGTGCCGAGGGTAACGCGGTCGGCGTCGCGGGGCACGTGGTTTTCCGCCCGGTGCCCGGCCCGGAGGTCTGCGGCCGGGCCCGGGGGTCCGCGGCCGGGCCCGAACGCGCCGGTGGCGCCGCTGGGAGCGGCGCCACCGGTGGTGTGCTCGTGTTCAGGAGTCCGTGCCGGATGTCAGCTGTGGCGTCCGGGCCTCCGGTAGGCCGTGGCGCAGAGGATCAGGCCGCCGAGGACCGCGATCCCGCCGAAGGCGGCGAGCAGCGGCCCGTGCATGCCGCTGCCGGTGTTCGGCAGCGAGGGGCTGCTCGTCCCGGAGGGGGTGGGGGCGGTGGCGCTCGGGCTGTGGGTCGGGCTCACGGTGTGGGTCGGCGACGGCGACCCGCTGGGGGTCGGCGACGGGGAGGACGTCGGGCTCGGCGAGGGAGACGGAGACGGTGAGGGAGAGGGCGACGGGCTCGGCGACGGCGACGGGCTCGGGGAGGGGCTCGGCGACGGCGACGGCGACGGGCTCGGCGAGGGTGAAGGCGAGGGGGACGGCGACGGCGAGGTGGTCGGCAGGATCACGCCCATGTCGAGGTCGAGGTAGCGCTGCCCGCCCGTGAGGGTGACGGTCTGGGTGATGCCGGTGGTCGGGTCCGCGTCGGAGTCCTTGCTCGGGTCGGTGCCGGCGCCGCGCTTGGTGACGGTGGCGCCCTTGGGCAGGGTCGACAGGTCGAACTGGACGGCGTAGCTGCCGTCCGGCAGGTTGTCGAAGAGGTAGTGGCCGCCGGCGTCGGTCACCGTGGTGACCGGCTTGCCGTCCTTGTCGCGCACGGGCTGGCCGTTGCCGTCGAGCAGCTTCACCGTGACACCGGGGATGCCGGGGTCGCCGGGCTTCTGGATGCCGGAGCCGTCCAGGTCCTGCCAGACGAAGTCGCCGAGCGCGTTGTTCGACGGCGCCATGCGCTTGATGGCGACGCCGACCTTGGCGGGCTCGGCGGGCAGCAGTTGGCGGCCTTCGTTGTCGGTGGCGGTGAAGGCGAAGCTGTTCCAGGCGTAGTCGCCCTCGGGCGCGTCGTAGGAGGCGACCATCGGCCAGGTGAGGGTGAAGGACTGCCCGGAGGGGATGGTGCCGGAGCGGTGGACGCGGAACCAGGTGGCCGTGCCCGGCGCGGGGAAGGCGGTGGTCCAGGCCGCGGCGCTGTTGCAGCCGGTGCGGCTGACGATCACGGTCTCGACGCACGGGTTGGGGTCGGTGGTGTACTCGATCACCACGGCCGGGTCGCTGCTGGTGATCGGCTGGCTGAGCGAGGGCGCCCAGGCGCTGCCGCGCGCCGCGTCCTGGGTGAGGACGTAGTTGTCGCCCGGGGCGGGGAGCTTGTCGTAGGCGATGAAGTCGGTGACCGGGTCCGGGGAGTCGTTGCGCACCGTCATGCGCCAGGAGGTCTGGCCGCCGGGGGTGGAGGTGCCGATGCTGACGTAGTCGGCGTCCAGGTCGCCCTTGACCTCCTTGTACGAGCGCAGCACCGACGGCACGTCGACCCGGATCTGCGACGAGGCGTGGCACATCAGCTCGGTGGTGTCGCCGTTGCCGTTGAGGTCGAGCAGGTCCGGGGTGCTGCCGCTGTCGGAGCCGGAGTACATGCAGGAGACCGGGTTGGTCGGCTTGTCGACGGTGACGTAGATGTCGTTGGTCAGCTCACCGGAGCGGATGCTGCTGGCGACCTGGACGTCGAAGAGCACCCGGTAGGCCAGCGGGTCGTGCAGGTACGTCATGTCGGGCGCGCCGGCGGGCCATTCCATCCGGAGGATCTGGCGGCCGTCCGGGCCGGGGGTGACGGTGATGGAGCTGGGGGCCTTGGCGTCCGGGTAGTTCGGGTCCGGGCGGGCCGAGCCGTCGATGTAGACGACACCGGCGGGCAGCACGTCGTACAGGACGAGCGGGCGGTCGAGGTCGCGGGCGCTGCGGTTGTACGGGATGACCTGGAAGGTGGCCTTGCCGCCGGGGGCGGACAGTTCGCCGGCGACGGTGGTCTTGGCGGCGCCGAGGTTGGTGGCCTGGGTGATGGTGGTGTTGGCGCAGGCGTTGGCGGCGGCGGTGTTGGTGCCGTCACTGGCGGTGGTGTCCACGCAGTTGGTCAGCGGGGACGGCGCCGTACGGCCGTCGTGGCCGGGGGTGGCGACCTGGGTGACCAGCTGGACCGAGTTTCCGGGGCTCCAGCCGGTGGGGATGGGCCCGTTCCAGGTGAACTTGAGGCCGTCCAGCCACCGTCCGGCCGGGATGCCGAGGTCGTCGTCGGCGGGGTTGCCCGCGCCCTGGGAGAAGACGATCCGGCGGGTGCTGGAGCCGTTCAGCGGGTTGGTGGGGGTGAAGGTCAGCCAGGTGGGGTCGCCGTTGAGGCGGTACTGCATGGTGAGCCGGATGCTGGTGGGGTTCCACGGCTCGAACTGGAGGGACTGCGGGTAGATCCAGTTGTAGATGCCGTCGGTGGTCCCGGCGCCGGGGTCGGTCATGGTCAGGCTGGTGGCGGGGCCGGAGGTGTTGGTGGCCGACAGGCCGAAGGAGTTGAGGTCGCCGGAGACGGCGTTCTCGCGCCACACCTTGCTGGCAGTCACCATCACGCCGGTCGCCGGGGGCCGGAACGGGTTGGTGGTGGCGTTGTCCGTGTCCAGTCGCCGCTCGCCCTCGCCCAGCGGGGCGCCGAGCAGGTCCACGGTGTTCACGGAGGTCGTCCCGTCCGGGAAGTCGGCCTCCGGGTAGTTGACGACCAGCACGCCGGGCTGGCGGCAGCCGCCGCGCCCGTTGCCGGAGGTGAACGCCCCGATGTCGTAGCCCCAGGTGTTCGGCCCGGGCGGCACCTGGGACCAGCCCGGCGAGCGGCTGGTGTCGACCACCGCGCCGGGCGGCAGGGTGTCCAGCAGGCGGCTGGTGTCCAGGTCGACGTTGGGCACGTTGTCGGTGGCGCAGGGGCTGAACTGGTAGGTGACGGTGCGCCCGTCGCTGCTGGAGGTCTGGATGCCCTTGGTGACGGTGTACTGCGGCTGGACCTGGGCCTTGGTGTCGGCGGTCGCGGTCTGCGAGGTCTGGCCGGTGGCCGACATGGTCGCCGAGTTCGTCGAGGCCGCGCCGTTGGGGGTGGAGAAGTTGGGGTACTTCATCGACACCGTGATGGTGGCGGTGGTGCCCGGGCTCAGGTTCTTCAGCTTGATGTCCATCGTGCCGCCCGTCGCACCGGCGGCGGGCACGGTCGACGCGGCCTCGTCGACGGTCGACGGGTCGGGCGTCCAGCCGAGGAACTGCATGTTCGGCGGCAGGGTGTCGAGGATCTGCCCGCCCGTGCACTCGGTGATCGAGCACGTGTAGCGCAGGGTGAAAGTGACGTTCTCCCCCGGGGAGACGGTTGCCTTGTCCACGCTCTTGGTGAAGGAGATCGCGGCCTGGGCCGGTGGTGCCAGCACGCTGCTGCTCAGCAGCGAGCCCGCCACCAGCGCCAGGACCGAGGCGATCCGCCCGGTCCGGAATCGAAGTCGCATACCAGGCAGTTCATCCGACCCCCGGCTACTACTCCCGATGGCGCGAGGACAGGTGACGGTGATTCACCTTCCCGGCTCAGCGTGGCCCGTGCGCTCGGCGGGTAGCGGGCGGACCCGGGCGGGCGGGCGGCTCTGCCCGTGGCGAATCTGCGGCGGGCAGAGAAACCGCCGGCGGGGGCCGCCCGGGGCCGAGAGTGGGTCCGACGGCACTCCGGCCTCGGCTCCGGCCTCGACAAGGAGAGACAGATGACTCCACGCACCACGTTCCCGCCCCGCGCGGCGGACGGCGACACCGCGCCCAGCCCCTTCGACGACCACCTCGCGGCGCAGTTGCTCGCGCAGCGGATCGTCCTGCTCGGCACCCAGGTCGACGACGTGTCGGCCAACCGGGTGTGCGCGCAGCTGCTCCTGCTGTCGGCGGAGGACCCGCGCACCGACATCGCCCTGTACATCAACAGCCCGGGCGGGTCGGTCACTGCGGGACTGGCCATCTACGACACCATGCGGCTGGTCCCGAACGACGTCTCGACGCTGGCGATGGGGTTCGCCGCCAGCATGGGCCAGTTCCTGCTCGGCGTGGGGGCGCCCGGCAAGCGGTTCGCGCTGCCGAACGCGCGGATCATGATGCACCAGCCCTCGGCCGGCATCGGCGGCACCACCTCGGACATCGAGATCCAGGCGGAGAACCTCCGGTTCACCAAGCGGGCCATCGAGCGGATCACCGCCGAGCACACCGGGCAGAGCGAGGAGACGATCGCGCGCGACGGCGACCGGGACCGCTGGTTCACCGCCGAGCAGGCCCGCGAGTACGGGATCGTGGACCGGGTGGTGGAGTCGCTCGCCGACGTCCGCCCGGCCGCGTCCCGCCGACGGATGGGGTTGTGACATGGGGTCGTACACGGTTCCCTACGTCATCGAACGGACCGCGCAGGGCGAACGGTCCTACGACGTCTTCAGCCGGCTGCTGAACGAACGGATCATCTTCCTCGGCACCGAGATCGACGACGGGGTCGCCAACGTGGTCATCGCGCAACTCCTCCACCTGGAGGCGGAGAACCCGGAGCGCGAGATCTCGATCTACCTCAACTCGCCCGGCGGATCGTTCACTTCACTGATGGCGATCTACGACACGATGACGTTCGTGCAGGCGCCGATCTCCACGTTCTGCGTCGGCCAGGCGGCGTCGACGGCGGCGGTGCTGCTGGCCGGCGGAGACCCCGGGCGACGGTTCGTGCTCCGGCACGCCCGGGTCCTGCTCGGCCAGCCGGCCAGCGGCGGCCGCCAGGGGACGGTCTCCGACCTCAGCCTCGCGGCCAAGGAGATGGTCCGCATCCGCTCGCAGGTGGAGGAGGTGCTGTCCCTGCACACCCACCACGACGCGGCCACCCTGCGGGCGGACATGGACCGGGACAAGATCCTCACCGCCGAGGAGGCCGTCGCCTACGGGATCGCCGACGAGGTGCTGAACCGACGGCTCGCCCACGACTGAGCCCGCGCGGTGGTCCCGGGGCGGGGTGCGGGCCGGGGCGGGGTGCGGGCCGGGGCGGGGTGCCGATACGACAGGGGCGTACCGGCACCCGGCCCGATCGGGCCGCGCGTCAGACCACGGCTCAGGCCGCGAGGCAGAGGCCGTCGTAACGGGCCCGGACCGACGGCGACGTGCGCCCCACCCGGCCGTGGCCCGGCTGCGCGCGCCCCGCCTGGCTGCGGGCGTGCCGGGTCAGCCCGTCCTGGGCGAGCGAGAGCAGGTCGGCGAGGCCGAGGCCGAGGGCCCGGGCGGCGGCCGCGAGCACCTCGGAGGAGGCCTCCTTGCGTCCGCGCTCCAGCTCCGACAGGTACGGCATGGAGATCCGGGCCGCCTCCGCGACGTCCTTCAGCGTGCGCTCCTGGGCGAGGCGCTCGCGCCGCAGCGCGTCGCCGACGAGGTCGCGCCAGAGCGGTTCCTTCGGTGCGGGGGTCCGGGGCTCCCCCGCCGGCCGCTGTGGAGCGCGGGGCGCCGTACCGGAGGCCGGCGGCGGGGTCTGCGGGCGCAGGGGAATGACGCGGGCTTCGTTCGGCGCATGAGTGCTCACCCCTTCAGCGTAGGGATCCCGGGCGCGGAGGGAAGGGAGCGGCGTTCTGCCCTGAGTGAAGGCGACTGCCCCTCATGGCTGTCGGGTTCGCGGCGCCGGCCGGGGCCCTGCCACCACACGACGGGGCGGACCGTAGGCGGCACGGGGCAGGGGATGCCCCGTACCGCCTACGGTCCCGGGCTGTGGTCCGGGCCGCGGTCAGGTCGAGCGCAGGGCGTCGGTGGGGGATGCCCTGGCCGCGCGCAGGGCCGGGTAGATTCCGGCGACGGCGGCCACCAGCACCGACACCAGCGGTCCGGCGACGAGGACGGGCAGGGGGATGGAGGCGGGCCAGTCCTGGGCGAGGGCGTAGCCGTAGACGGTGAGGCCGCCCAGCAGCAGGCCCGCGAGGCCTCCGATGAGGCCCATCAGGACGGCTTCGAGCAGGAATTGGACGGCGATCTGGCCTCCTCGGGCGCCCAGTGCGCGGCGGAGCCCGACCTCGCCGCGGCGTTCCATCACGCTGACCACCATGGTGTTGGCGATGCCGACGCCGCCGACGAGCAGGGCGACCGCGGCGAGGGCGAGGACCAGCCCGGTGAGGGCGCTCTTCGCCTCGGACCGGGCCGTGAGCAGGTCGGAGGGGCGGCTGACGGCGACGGTGCTCGGGCTGGCGGGGTCGGCCGTGGCTCCGGCCACGGCCTGCACGTCGGGGACGCGTTCGGGATGGGAGCGGAGGTAGACGGTGGCGGCGGTGCCGTCCGCGCCCAGGTGGGCCGTGGCCTGGGGCCAGCCGACCAGGGCCGCGGTGCCGATCTCGGGCGCGAGTTCGTTCGGGGCCAGGATCCCGGTGACGATGAACGACTGTCCGCCCAGCCAGACCCGCTCGCCGGACGCGGTGACGCCGAGCCGTTGGGCGGCCTGGTCGCCGAGCACGGTCACGGGCAGGCTCTCGCTCGCCCCGTCGAGCCACCGCCCGCTGCGTACGGTGGCGTGCAGGACGTCGAGCAGGTTGAGCCGGGCGGCCAGCACGGTGATGCTGCCGGTCTGTTGCGGCGGCACGAGGTCGTTGCGGTAGACCTGGGCCTTGGTCGCGCCGGTCGCCGTCACCTGCTGGACTGGCGCGATATCGGCGAGCATCTTCTCGGCCGTGGCCGGCAGTGGAACCGGCTGCTGGTCGGCTCCTTTGCCGGGGGAGACGGTGATCAGGTTGGAGCCGAGCTGGTCCAGGCGGGCCAGCAGGTGTGCCTGGTTGGAGAAGGAGATCCCGGTGACGGCGATGACGGCGGCGATGCCCAGGCAGATGCCGAGGGCGGACAGGGCGGAGCGCGTCTTGCGGGTGCGCGGCCCGATCATGCCCAGGCGCAGCAGGTCCGTCGGGCGCAGCCGGGTCCGGCGCAGCCGGGTCCGGCGCAGCCGGGTCCGGCGCGGGCGGTGTCGGCTCGGGCGGTGTTCGCGCGGGCGGTGTTCGCGGGGGCGGTGTTCGCGGGGGCGGTGTTCGCGGGGGGAGGTCACGGGCCGGCTCCTGCGGGGTGCGGGTGGCGCTCGTCGAAGTCGACGCGGCCGTCGTGGATGCCGATGCGCCGGGGGAAGGAGTCGGCCAGTTCGCGGTCGTGGGTGATGACGACGACCGTGGTGCCGTTGGCGTTCAGGGTGCGCAGCAGGTCGACGACGGCCGCGCCGGAGACACTGTCCAACGCGCCGGTGGGCTCGTCGGCGAGCAGCAGCGCGGGGCGGCCGACGAGCGCGCGGGCGATGGCGACGCGCTGCTTCTCGCCGCCGGAGAGCTGGTCGGGGCGGTGGTCGAGCCGGTGGCCGAGCCCGACGTCGCGCAGGGCCCGGGCGGCATCGGCGCGCCGGAGCGAGGCGGGGGCGCCGCTGTAGAGGAGGCCGGTGGCGACGTTCTCGACCGTGCTGAGTCCGGGCAGCAGGAAGAACTGCTGGAAGACGAAGCCGATCCGGTGGGCGCGCAGGGCGGCCAGTTCGGGGTCGGAGAGGTCGGACAGGTCGCGGCCCTCGAAGCGCAGCCGTCCGCTGGTGGGGCGGTCGAGCGAGCCGAGCAGGGCGAGGAGGGTGGACTTGCCGGAGCCGGAGGGGCCGACGACGGCGAGGAGTTCACCGGGGGCGACGGTGAGGTCGATGCCGTGCAGGATGCGCAGGGGCGGTGACCCGGGGTACTCCTTGGTGACGCCGGTGAGTTCCAGGACGGGGGTCTCCGTGCCGGTCCCCACCGGGGACTTCGCCGCCGGCCCGGTGGGCGGGTGGTGGTGGGGCGTCACTTCGGGATCACCACCTGGTCGCCGCCGCGGACGTCTCCGGTGATCTGCGCCTTGGCGTCGGCGACCAGGCCGAGCCGGACCGTCACCAGCCGGGTGGGAGCGCCCGCGCCGCTACCGTCGACGACCCGGACGCCGTAGCCGCCGCCGTCCAGGGCGACCAGCGCGGTGACGGGGACGATGAGCGCGTCATCGGCGGTGTCGCCGACGACGTTGACGGTCACCGAGGAGGGCCCGGCCTGCTGGGCCTGCTGCTGGTCGTCCAGGGCGATGGTGACGGTGGTCTTCTCCGGCCCGGCGCCACCGCCGGAGCCTCCCGGCCCGGAGTCCCCGCCGCCGCCCGCGGCTTCCCGGAGCAGGGAGCGGATGTGCCCGGTGATGGTGGTGCCGTCGGCCAGCTTCACCGCTGTCCGGCCGTTGGGCTTGAACCGGGAGAGCTGGTTGTCGGCGGGCTTCACGGTGGCGACGAGGTCGGTGCCGGTCACGGTCATGACCGCGGTGGTCCCGATGGCCGAGCCGAGTTGTGCGCCGACCTGCTGCACCCGGACGGCCTGCTGCGGCAGCATGACGACGCTGCCGAGGGTGACGGTCCCGGTCTGCTTCACGCCGAGGGCCTTCTGCCAGCGTTTGACGGCGGCGGCGGTGCCCTCCGTGAACTTCTGGTCGGCCGCCAGGCCGAGTCCGTCGGCGTGACCGAGGTCGATCAGGTTCCGTTTGAGCTGTGCGACGTCGGGGCCGTCGCCGGCACCGGGGCCGAGGTCACGCCACATCGGCCGCTCTCCTCGCAGCAGCACGACGGCCTGGCCGTCGACCTCGTAGAGCTTCGCGCCCGCCTTGACCACGGAGCCCACCGCCGGAAGGGCGGTGAGCGTTCCGTGGCCGGCGGCGACGACGGGGGTGGACGCGTCGTAGACGAGCGCTCCACCGACCTGGATGCCGCTGGACAGCGACCCCTTCTGCACCACGACGGTGTCGTGGCCGGGGGACGGCTGCCCGGCGGAGGAGGTGCCGTGCTCCCAGGGGCGGGTGGCGGCCAGCGTGCCGGCGCCGGCGAGCGCGGCGACCAGGGCGAGCGAGACGGCGGCCTTCCGGCGCCGGCCGCGGGTGCGGGCCGGCGGCGCGTCGGCGGGGGCGGGGGCGGCGGTGACGGGGCCGGGGCCGGGGGTTTCGGTGGTGTGGTCCATGGTCACTGGCCGAGGTGGTAGCCGGGCATCGGGAGCTTGCCGCAGGCCGGTTGGATCGCGTCCCACTTGGCCGCGTCGAACGAGGCTCCGGGGATCTCCAGGATGCCGTTCTTCGGGTCGGGGTCGGGCAGGTCCGGGTACCCGTTCTTCCTCGCGCACGCGACGAAGGCACGGGCCATCTCGACGAACCGCTCGTTGTTCTTCTGCTTGACCTGGTGGATCCCGGGGACCTTGGCGTCGCAGGTCTTGGCCGCCGGCTCGTAGTCGCCGGCCGAGCCGGAGTCGGTCCCGGCCGCCGGGACGGTGATGTTGCCGTCCTTGTCCTGCTGGACGCCGGTCTGCCCCTGCTGGTGCATGCAGTCCACCCACGCCTTGCGGACCGCGTCGTCGTCCTGCGGCGCGCTCCTGCCCCCGTTGCGGTCGCCCGCCACCCGGGGGGCCTGGTCCTGCGATGAGCACCCGCCCACCGCCAGTGCCACCGCCACGGCGGTCGCCGCCAGTACGGCCCGTACGGTCGTCTCGGTACGCATTCCTGCTCTCCCTGCTGGGGTCCGGTGCTGACCCCAGCAGTTCTACGGACCGGCCGGTGAGCCACCGGTGAACGTGCGCCTAACCGCCGGCTAACGCCCGCCGGGGCATCCTTGGTCCGCCGGGCCGCCCCCGCGCGGCGAAGGCACCCCGGGCCGCCGGCGCGGGCCCCCGACGCAGGCCCCGGAGCGCCGCGACCGCGGCACCCAGCGACATCCGAGCGGAGTGGGACCAGATGCGAGTACTGATCGTCGAGGACGAGAGGGAGCTGGCGGCGATGCTCGCCGAGGGCCTCCGCGCGGAGGGAATGGTCTGCGACATCGCCCACGACGGCGCCCGCGCGCTCGAAATGACCGCCGCAGCCGACTACGACGTCCTGGTCCTGGACCGCAACCTGCCCCATCTGAGCGGGGACGCCGTCTGCCGTGCCCTGGACACCACCGGCTACCCGGCCCGGATCCTCATGCTCACCGCCGCCGGCACCCTGTCCGACCTCGTCGACGGCCTCGGCAAGGGCGCCGACGACTACCTCTCCAAACCGTTCTCCTACCTCGAACTGGTCGCCCGCCTGCGCGCGCTGGCCCGCCGCGCCCCCGCCGGCAGCACCGCCGGCACCACCGTGCTCACCGGCCACGGCATCAGCCTCGACACCGTACACCGGATCGCCGAACGCGACGGCCGACCGCTGAAACTCACGCCCAGGGAACTCGGCGTCCTCGAACTGCTGCTCCTCGCGGGCGGCGCACCCGTCACCACCGAACAGCTGCGCGACCGTCTCTGGGATCCGGCACTGGACCCGGCCACCACCGCCGTCCGGGTCACCGTGCACTCCCTGCGCCGCAAGATCGGCGAGCCACCGCTGATCACCCACGACCCCGGCTACGGGTACCGGCTGTGAGCCGCACCGGCACCGGCCGCCGCCCGGCACCGCAGGACCTGCCGCTGCGCACCAGGCTGACCCTGGCCACGACCGCGCTCTTCGCCATCCTCGGCTGCGGCCTGGTGCTGCTGAACTGGCTGAGCGCCCGCCAGCTCCTCGAATCCAACCGCGACCTCGTGGTCCCCACGGTCGAACTGGCAAGCCCGACCCCGCTGGAGCCCGGCCCGACCGGCACGGCGACCGGCACCCCCACGATCGGTACCCCCACCGGTACCCCCACCGGCACCCCCACCGGCATCCCCACCGGCATCCCGTCCGGCGCCGACACCGTACCCGCCGCGCCCACCACCCCCGCCCAGGGATTCGCCGACTTCCAGCACACCGTCCTCACCGACCTGCTGACCCGTTCCCTGCTGCTGCTCGCCGCGTTCACCGCCCTCGCCGCGCTGCTCGCCTGGTGGGCCGCACGCCACTCGCTGCGCCGCCTCCACCAGGTCACCGCCGCGGCGCGGCGGATCAGCACCGGCAGCACCGGCGCCTCGCTGGACGAACGGCTCGACCTCACCGGCCCCCACGACGAGGTCCGCGAACTCGGCGACACCTTCGACGCCATGCTCGACCGCCTCCAGCGCAGCTTCACCGCCCAGCGCCGCTTCACCGCCCACGCCTCACACGAACTGCGCACCCCGCTCACCCTCCAGCGCACCGCACTGGAGATCCCGCTCGCCCAGGGACGCGTCCCCGCCGACCTGCTCCCCGCCCTCCGGCGCGCGCTCGACGCCAACGCCCGCACCGAGCGCCTCATCGACGCACTGCTGACCCTGGCCCGCGGCGAGAGCGAGAACCTCACCCCCCACCCCGTCGACCTCGCGGACACCGCCGGGCACGCCCTCGCCGACCTGGCCGACGAGGCGGCCGCCACGGCGGTCACCGTCACCACCGACCTCGATCCCGCACCGGTCACCGGGGACCCGGCCCTCCTGCGCCAGATCGCACTGAACCTGCTGGCCAACGCCGTGCGGCACAACCACCACGGCGGAACGGCCGCCATGGCCACCGGAACGCACGGCACGCGGGCCTTCATCGAGGTCTCCAACACCGGCCCGGTACTCGACCCGGGCGAGGTCCCCGCCCTCTTCGAACCCTTCCAACGCGGCCCGGAACACCGCACCGGCGGCGCCGGCCTGGGACTCGCCGTGGTCCACACCATCACCCTCACCCACCAGGGCACCGTCACCGCCACCCCGCACCCGGACGGCGGCCTCACCGTCCGCGTCGAACTGCCGCGGCGCGACGCCCCGGAGGCAGGGACGGCGGGATAGCGCGTCCGGCTGACCCCGGACGACAGCTGCCGTGCTGACGACGCCCGTACGGACGGGCTGACGGCGCCGTACGAAAGGGCCGTACATCGCGGGGCGTTACGACCCGGGGTCCTACCACCCGAGGCCCTACGGCGCGGTCCACCCCTCGCGGTAGGGCGCCAGGAACGCGGTCAGCGCCCGCAGCACGGCCTCCGGGGCCTCCTCGGCGGGGTAGTGGCCGCATCCGGGCAGCACGAGGCTCTCCACGTCGTCGGCGGCGAGCCGCATCGTGGCACCGACCGCGGCACCGAGGTTCTCCGCTCCCCCGATGGCCAGGACGGGGAGGGACAGCCGCCGGGTCCGGCGCCGCTCGTTCTGCGCGACGGTCGTGTCCAGAGCCCGGTAGAACTCGAAGCTGCACCGCAGGGCTTCCGGGTCGCCGGCGAGGGTGTCGACGTAGTGCCGGACGGCACGGTCGGGCAGGGCCTTCGCGGCCTTCGTGGCGAACTGGTGGCCGAAGTAGAGGTGTTCGCGTCCGCTGACCAGCTGTTCGTTGACGTCGCCGAGGCGGTTGAAGGCGAAGTGCCAGAGCCGGTCGTTGGCCTCCCGGCTGCCGAACAGCGGCGGGCTCGGGGAGAGTCCGGGGATCGCGGCCTCGGCGACGGCGAGGCGGTCGAGCCGGTCGGGGTGGTCGGCGGCCAGGGCGTAGCCGGTCCACATCCCGATGTCGTGGCCGACCATGGCGAACCGGCGGTGCCCGAGCGAGTCCATCAGGGCCACCAGGTCGCGGGCGAGCGTGCCGGTGTCGTACCCGTCCCGTGGTTTGTCGGACAGTCCGACGCCGCGCGGATCGACCGCGACGACCCGGAAGTCCCTGGCCAGCGCGGGCATCACCAGGCGCCAGGCGTACCAGGTCTGGGGCCAGCCGGCCAGCAGGAGCAGTGCGGGCCCCTCGCCGCCGGTGACGGCGTGCAGGCGCGGGCCGCCGGTGTCGACGTAGCGGCTGGTGAAGGTGTCGGCGAAGCGGGCCGGGAGGTCCGGCGCGCCGGACGCGGAACCGGGGCCCTCGGGCACCGGGAGGTGGGCTGACGACAGGCTCATGACCGGCACGCTAGCCATCTTGGACTGATCAGTCAAAGATAGCTGGACCGATCGGTCCAGGATCCGGACGTCCCCCGGGTAGGCTGACGGCAGGCAGCAGGCAGCAGGCAGCGGGTAGTAGGAACGGGAGGTGCGAGCGGTGGCCGGCCGGAAGCAGTTCGATGTCGACACGGCCCTGGACCAGGCCATGCGGGTCTTCTGGCAGCGCGGCTACGCGGACGCCTCGCTCGACGCCCTCGCCGCCGCCACCGGCCTCGGCCGCGGCTCCCTCTACGGCACCTTCGGCAACAAGGACGCCCTGTTCGGCCGCTGCCTCGACCGCTACGCGTCGCTCTACGGCGCACGGTACGAGCAGGCGCTCGCCGCCCACCCCGGCGACCCGGCGCGCGCGGTCGAGGCGTTCTACGAGGTCGTCCTGAGCCGCATCGCCGACCCGTCGGTCCCCCGCGGCTGCCTGGTCGCCCAGTCCGCCGCGCAGTCGCCGACGCTGAAGGAGGAGAACAGCGCCCAGGTGCGCGGCCTGCTCGACCTCCAGCGCCGACGGGTACGCACGGCCCTGGCCACCCACTCCCCCGCCCCCGCCGCCGACACGCTCGACGAACTCGCCTCCTTCGTCGTCGCCGTCAACCAGTCGCTGGCCGTCCTGAGCCGCGCCGACGCGTCGGACGCCGAACTGCGCTCCGTCGCCCGGCTCGCCTGCACCACGGTGGCGGACACCCTCGCCCGCGCGGCGTCCGGGGACACCGCCCGCTGAGACGGCCGACCGGGCCCGGGTCCTGCCGAGTCCCGCCGATACCTGACGCACCGGACCGGGCCAGGGCTGGTGCCGGGCAGGCCGCGGCGGATACAACGAGGTGCGAAGGTCGAACGAGGGGGCAGCAGTTGGAGCGGATCGGACCGTACGCCGTGGTGCGGGAACTCGGCGCGGGCGGGATGGGCACGGTGTACCTGGCCCGCTCGCGGGGCGGGCGCCTGATGGCGGTGAAGGTCGCCAGACCGGAGCTGGCCGCGGACCGGGCCTTCCGGGTCCGGTTCCGCGCCGAGGTGGACGCGGCGCGCAGGGTCGGCGGCTTCCACACGGCACAGGTGGTGGACGCCGACCCGGACGGTGAACCGCCCTGGCTCGCCACCGCCTACGTACCGGGCCCGACCCTCGCCCGCCTGGTCGCCACCGAAGGGCCCCTGGAAGAACGCGAGTTGGGGCAGCTCGGCGCCGCGCTGGCGGAGGCGCTGCAGGCGGTCCACGCGTGCGGCCTCGTACACCGCGACCTGAAGCCGGGCAACATCATCATGGCGCCCGACGGTCCGCGGGTCCTGGACTTCGGCATCGCCCGCGCCGTCGAGTCGACCCGCCTGACGACGACGGGCCACGCCTTCGGCACCCCCGGCTACCTCGCGCCCGAGCAGGCCGAGGGCCTGGAGGTGACGGGCGCCGCCGACGTGTTCTCCCTCGGCGCCGTACTCGTGGCGGCGGCGGGCGGAAGGGCCTTCGGCACGGGCACCCCGATGGTGCTGATGTACCGCTCGGTGCACACGGAGGCGGACCTCTCGGCGGTCCCGGACGGCCTCCGCCGCGTCGTCGGCGCCTGCCTGGCGAAGGACCCGGCCCGCCGGCCCACCACCGAACAGCTGCTCGACACGTTCACCGGAGCCGTAGGCGCCTGGCACCCGCCCACCCTCGTCGCAGCACCCACCACCTCCCCCGACCCCGGGTCCCCCCGTCCCGGGTCCATCCACGCGGAGGACGACGAACGCGCCGTGGTGATCGACGCCCACGGCATCGAGATCGGGCTGGTCGGACTCGGTATCAGCATCGACTTCCCCTGGGACGGGATCGCGAGCATCAGCCACACCCTCAAGCCCGCCACCCTGCAGTGCACGCTGTTCATCGAGTGCACCGAGGACGTCCCGTACGACTGCACCCTGACCGCCCCCGACGAGGAAACCTACGCCCGATGGGCCCGACACCTGCCGTCCGTCCTGGACCACTACTGCGAGTAAGCAAGAAGGGGGTGGGCACGATGACTGCCCGGATGTCCGGAGGTCGGGTGCGCGTCGCGGATCACACCAGGAGGACCTGACCGTCGAGGTCGCTCCGCGCCCCGGAACAGCAACGGGTCCGCCCGGGCCACGCACGGGGCGACTCGGCGAAGCGTCGGCCCGGCTCCGGGAGGGCGGGCGGCGGCGGGGCTCCGGTGGCGGGACCCCGCTCGGCCGTCACTTCTGGAAGGGGCTGGGCTCCCAGGCCTTCCCGCCGGTCGGGTAGCTGTAGAGCGGCCGGCCCTTGAGCGCGCTGGTGCGGAAGGGCGTGCCCGCGCCGGGGCCGATGGTCAGCGTGCCCTTGCGGTTGCCGCTGGTCCACTCCAGTTCCAGGTACCAGCTGACGTCGTGGGAGGTGGTCGCGGCGGTCACCTCGATGACCTCCGGGTCCCGCTCGCTCACCTTGACCGGCAGGCCGGGGCCGTTGAGCACGACCGGACGGGGGAGGGCCGCGTCCAGGTCGAGGTCGAAGGAGTGGACGCCGACTCCGCCCCCGCAGCCGTCACCCATGGAGTAGGCGTTCCAGGCCAGCGGGGCCGCGATCCGGGCGATGCGGACGTTGAGGGCGGTCAGCACAACGGTCTCGCTGCCGGTGCCCTGCACAGTGAGCTCGATCGACTGGTAGTTGCCGGGGACCGCGCCGACCCGGGAGACCCAGGCCGGGACGTCCACCAGCGCGGGCGGGCGGGGGACTTCCGACGGCGGGCGGTCGACCAGGTACTTGTCGCACTCGGCGCCCCCGTGCGAGGGGTGGACCGCGACGGCGATCGGGGCGCTCGCGCCCTGGTCCGCGGCGCCGGTCGGCCCCGACGGGTTCGCGCCCGCACCGGTGGAAGTGGCGGCGCCGACGGGCTTGTCGACAGCGGCCGGCGTCGGGGATTCGGCGGACGGACCGGCGTCAACGGCCCGGGCGGGTACGGGGGCGGGCGGACCGTCCGAGTGGGTATCAAGGCCGGTGGCGACGGCCCCGATGGCGGCGAGCACCGCTGCGGCCGTCACGGCGGCGAGTGCGCCCCGGCGCACGCGCCGCCGCGGCGGTACGGCGGGGGCACGCTCCGGGGCGGCCGCGCCGGCCCCGGCGGCGCCTCCCACAGCCGGTTCCTCCGCCGCAGGTGCGGGCTCGGGCTCAGCAGCGGTCTCGGGCGCAGTTGCGGGCGCGGGCGCCTGTCGGTTCGCCCGCGCCGCGTGGGCGATGCCCCACAGCCGGTAGAGCTCGGTACGTTCCTCCGGAGTCGCCCGGCACAGCCGCGCGAGGCGCTCCAGCGGGGCGAACTCCACCGGCATCACATCACCGTTGCAGTAACGGTGCAGGGCCGACGTGCTCACGTGCAGCTTCTTGGCCAGCGCGCCGTAACTGAGCCCCGACCGGCTCTTCAGCTCCTGGAGCAGCCGCGCGACCTCCTCCGCCTCCCGCAAATCCCCGGTCCCCTCTGGCACTGTTCCTCCACCGGCTCGTGAACCCCCTCGGCGGCGCCCCCGCCTCCGGCCGCCGCCGGCCACCGGACCACCCGGACACCGGAGCACCCGGACGCGGGACCACCCGGACGCGGGCCGACACGAGCTCCGGCAGACAAGTACGCCGCAGACCGTCCCACGGTTCCCCCGAGGGCACCTCCGGAGCCGGCCGCGCCCTCCCTGAGCCCCGCGAACGCGTCCCAGGAAGATTACGTCTTCCCAGTTCAAACCGGGTAACGGCGTCCCGGCGTCCCTGATCGCCGGCCCACCGTTGCGGCCGGGACGAACCGGCGCACAAGCTGACGGCGAATCACCGAGAGGGAGCAACTGTGAGCACTGTTCGGGCGGCCCGGGCCGCGATACGCACCAGCGACCGTCTCCACCGCGGCGCGGTGGCACTGGCGATGGGCGGGGTCCTGCTGATGACCGCGGCCTGCGGCGACGGCAAGGGCGAGGGCAGCGGCGACGCCGCGCCGGCCGGCACCGCCGCCCCGGGAGCCGCCACCCCCGGAGCCGCCACCTCCGGAGCCGCCTCCGGCGAGGCGCCCGACGCGGCGACGCCGAGGACATCGACCGCGGTGCTGGACGTCGAGCCGAAGGACGGGACCCAAGGGGTCGCGCCGACCGCGCTCAGGGTGTCCGTCTCCCACGGCAAGCTCACCACCGTCGACGTGACGGACAAGAACGGCAAGCCCGTCCAGGGCACGATCGCCCCGGACGGCACCGGCTGGAAGCCCGCCGCCGCACTCGCCCCCGGCAACGCGTACACGGTGAACGCCCAGGCGACGGACGCCGACGGTCTGGTCGCCGCGGCCACCAGCGCCTTCACCACCGCCTTGCCCGGCAAGCAGGTGTCGACCAACGACAACATCGCCGACGGCCAGACGTACGGCGTGGGCATGATCGTCAAGGTGGACTTCAGCACGAAGGTCGTGAACAAGGAGGCCGTCGCCAAGGCGATCACCTTCGAGACGGACAACGGCACCGAGGTGAAGGGCCACTGGTTCGGCGACAACCGGATCGACTTCCGCCCGGCCGACTACTGGAAGCCGGGCACCAAGGTGACCATCCACTACCGGCTGAAGAGCGTCGAAGTCGCCCCGGGCGTGTGGGGCGACATCGACAAGGACGAGCCGTTCACCATCGGCCGCTCCCAGATCTCGACCGCGGACGCCGCCACGCACCAGCTGACGATCGAGCGGGACGGCAAGACCACCACCGTGCCCGCCACCCTCGGCGACGACGAGCACCCCTCCTGGGGCGGCACCATGGTCATCATGTCCAAGGAGAGGGTCACCCACATGAACTCCCAGACCGTCGGCCTGGGCAAGGAGTACGACATCCCCGCCGCCCCGC
This sequence comes from Kitasatospora sp. NPDC056446, assembly GCF_042796115.1. Lineage (NCBI taxonomy): Bacteria > Bacillati > Actinomycetota > Actinomycetes > Kitasatosporales > Streptomycetaceae > Kitasatospora > Kitasatospora sp. NPDC056446. The sequence continues at coordinate 96,448 of NZ_JBHTRF010000001.1, forward strand.
ACGCGATGCGGCTGACCACGTCCGGCACCTACGTCCACGGCAACTACTGGTACCAGCGCGACCTGTTCGGCAAGGCCAACACCAGCCATGGCTGCGTCTCGCTCAAGGACGTGGAGGGCGGCAGCGACTCCTCCGTCGCCGGGTCGTTCTACAACAGCTCGCTGATCGGCGACGTCGTCAAGGTCGTGAACAGCAAGGAGAAGACCGTCGCCCCCGACAACGGCCTCAGCGGCTGGAACCTCACCGGGCCCGCCTGGTAGCCCGCTGGACGGCCAGCCTCGCCGCGGACGCGGGGCCCGTGCTCGCGCCGGGCCCCAGCCAGTCGCCGAACAGCCCGACGCCCCCGACCTCGCCGCCCGCACCTACCTGGCCCTGGCGACCGGTCAACTCGCGCGGAGAGAAGGAGAGCCGGAGACACCCACCCACCGACACGAGTGGCGGCAGGACCCCACCCGGCCCGCGTGCAGGGCGGCGTGGACGCTGGGCGCTGGGCGCTGGGCGCTGCCGAAGTTCCGCAGGCCCCCGGGCGTCCGGACGCCCGGACGCCCGGACGAACATGTGCCGGGCGGGTGGCGATGGTGTCACTCGGGCCAGGGGGAGGCGCGGATCACCTCGACGAAGTCGGCGCGGGCGAAGCCGGGGGCGAAGTGGGCGAGGACGTCGGCCTTGACGTTGCCGAAGGTGGTGGCGGGGCGGTCCTTGGTGCCGTCGGTGAAGGCGGCGAGGATGCGGTTCTTGAAGTCGGGGCGCGGGTGGGCGGTGACCACGGCGGCGCGCTGCTCGTCGGTGACGGCGTGGTAGCCGAGGCCCAGGACGTCCAGTTCCACGCCCCGGGTGACCAGGGCGACCTCGGGTGCCATGTGGAGCGGGACTTCCGGGGTGGTGTGCAGGGCGATGGCGGTCCAGACCCGCTGGGCGGGTTCGCCGGTGATGCCGTGGGCCTGGAGGAAGCGGCGGGCCTCGTCGGCACCGTCGATCTCGAAGCGCTGGTCCGTGCGGGCGTAGCGGCCGGTGAGGCCGAGGTCGTGGAACATCGCGCCCACGTAGAGGAGTTCGGGGTCGTACTCCAGGCCCTGTTCGGCGCCGCGCAGCGCCCCGAACAGGAACACCCGGCGCGAGTGGTCGAAGAGCAGCGGGGATGCCGCCTCGCGCACCAGCTCGGTGGCCTCCCGCGCCAGGGCGCTGTCCGGGATGCGCACGCCCGCGATCGTCTCGTTCGTCATGTGACTTCTCTCCTTCGGAGTCCTCCGGCGTTTTCCCTGGCTTCCAGCCTCGCCTGGTGGCCTAGGCTGGGGCCATGTCCGTACAGACACTCATCCCTCGGATCCGGACATGACGCGGCACGTCGCCTTCCTGGTGTTCGACGGGGTCACGCTGCTCGATGTCAGCGGACCGATGGAGGTCCTCCACCAGGCCGGCCGGCTCGGCCACCCCTATGCGACCCGCCTGGTCTCCCCCGGCGGCGGCACCGTCACGGCCGCCAACGGTGTCGCCCTGGCCGCCACCGCGACGCCCGACGCCCTCGACGCGCTCGATACCCTTGTGATCGCCGGTGCCGACCACCTCGCCGAGACCGGTGCCGGCTCCGGTCCCGGCTCCGGTCCCGGCCGTGGTCCCGGCTGCGGGCCCGATGACCGGCTCCTGGCCGCCGCGGACCACCTCGCCGCGCGGGCCCGGCGGGTCGCCTCGGTGTGCAGCGGCGCCTTCGTCCTCGCCGAGCTCGGACTGCTCGACGGCCGCCGCGCCACCACCCACTGGCGCCACGCCCGCGCCCTCGCCCTGCGCCACCCGCTCGTCCGCGTCGAACCCGACGCCCTGCACGTACGCGACGGCCGCTTCCACACCAGTGCGGGCATCAGCGCCGGCATCGACCTCGCCCTGGCCCTGGTCGAGGACGACCACGGCGCCGACACCGCCCGTGCCGTCGCCCGTGAACTCGTGGTCTTCATGCAGCGCCCCGGCGGCCAGTCCCAGTTCTCCACCGCCCTGGCCACCCCGCCCGCCCGCAACGACCTGCTGCGCGCCCTCACCGACGCGGTCCTCGCCGACCCGGCCGCCGACCACAGCCTGCCCGCCATGGCGGCCACCGCGGCTGTCAGCACCCGCCACCTGACCCGGCTCTTCCAGGCCGAACTGCACACCACCCCGGCCCGCTGGGTCGAACAGGTCCGTCTCGACCGCGCCCGGCAGCTCCTCCTCGACGGCCACAGCGTCACCGCCGCCGCCCGCCACAGCGGCCTCGGCAGCGACGAGACCCTCCGCCGCGCATTCGCCCGCCATCTGGGTACCACCCCGACCGAGTACCGCAGCCGTTTCTCCACCACCCGCGGCCCGGCTCCCGGACCGGGTACCGGCCCGCATCTGACAGACCGTCAGGGGCCTCACAAATTCGGGTGACAGCTGCGGCCCGCTCCGCGACGATGGCCGGATGGCCATCGAACCGGACATTCTCAGCCTGGAGATCGTCTGCCCACCGGTCGGCGAGGGCATCCTGGAGGTCCGCCCGGTCGTCAGCGGCCGGGACCTGCTGACCGATCTGGCCGGCCGCGGTCTGAGCGCGGGCTCCCGGTTCCTGGGGTCGGTCCCCCGGTACCTGTTGGAGCGGAACGGGCGGTTGCACACCACGGCTACGCCGCGCGAGGTCCGGCTCGGTCTGTCCGGGTGCTGCTGGGAGCGGTGCTGCGGCGCGCTGTACGTGACGGTGAGGCGTGACGGGGAGCGGGTCGTCTGGGAGGGCTGGCGCGACCCGGTCAAGCAGGGCCTCGACCTGCCGGAGATCCGGTTCGCCGCGGACCAGTACGAGGCCGAGGTCTCGCGGGCCGAGGCGGACCGCAGCTGGGAGTGGCCCGCGGTGACGGTGGCGATGCTGCTGGAGGCGGCGCTGAGGGAGCCCGGGGACTGGCTCGCCAGGTGGGAGTGCGAGTTGGAGGACATCTGGGCCGCTCGCGGGGCCCCCGAGGAGATCCAGGTCGTCCTGAGGCATCCCCCTGACCGGGAGGACACGGACCTGCCCTACATCCAGTTCGGGATGACCCTCCCGATCTCGGCGGACGACCCGTCGGAGCAGGCCAGGCGCCTCGAAGCGCAGCTGACCGCCGGCGATCCCCGTGCCGTCGCCGAGGTCTGGGGAGGCTTCCAGAACGAGAAGCTGGGCTACCCGCTGCCGGACTACCCGCTGTCCACCTGACGCCAGGAAGTGCCGCGCGGCGACTCCGGTACCCCCGCCGCCACCAACACCCTTGCAGGGAGTGGCAGTTCGGCGTCTCCCCCGCTGACGCGGGGAGCATGGAAGCAGAGAGCTCGGTACATCGGGCCCATCCCCGCGGACGCCGGGAGCAGCGAGGGGCAGCGTACCCCCTCACCTTCGGAGGTCGAGGTGAAGGCCCCTGGCCGGGTCGTAGCGAAGCCGTTCGAGCGCGCTCCCCTTCCGGCCGGTGCCGTCCGGGTTCAGGATGATGACGCGCCGGTGGCGCAGGACTCCGATTCCCGGGTTCTCCCAGTACTCGGCGCGCGGGAGGTACTCGAACCAGTGCTGCGGGACGGCCACCGTGTTGAGGAGCAGGTGCCGCTGCTGGGCTCGCCGGGCGGCCCGTTCCGCCACTCGGCGGCCGTACCGCTTGAGGTCCGCCTTGATCCGGCCCTGCGGGTCGTAGCTGTAGTGGTTGCCGGGGTGCTCGTCCTCGGTGGGGTGGTGGTAGAGCAGGACCGCTTCGACGGAGCGCTCCGCGAGGCGTGAGCGGGCTGCCAGGCCCGGGGTGCCGTCGTTGCCGTGACCGTTGGCGCCTCCGCTCTCCAGGAGGTGCGCGTCGACGGGGGTGCCGTCGGCGGGCTGGTAGGGGTGCAGGGCGTAGGCCTTCGCCGCGTCGGTGTGCTTGGCGAGTTCGGCCGTCCAGCTCTCCCAGGTCGTGGCCAGCAGGCTCCCGACGGGGGTCGGGGGGAAGGGCGCCGGGGCGTAGACGGACTCGATCAGGGCCTCGTTGTCCCGGGGGGTGGACAGGCAGGCGATGCGGGCGCCCGGATCGGCCCGCCGGGCGTTCTCGCAGCCCGGGCAGGCCACTTCGGCGGCGCGTTCCTCCAACTGCCGGTACGTGGCGGCGAGTGCGTACGGCGCGTAGACGAGGGCGTCGGGGTTGCCCGGGGTGCGGCGGGTCGGCGGGTGGACGAGCGGGAGGTGGTCCTGGTCCGGCTGCCACAGGACGGTCATCCGGGGGGTGCGCAGGTCGGCCGGGCGGGTGCCGGCGCGGTCGTTGACGGCGTGCCGGTGGAGGCGCCCGCGGCGCTGGATGAGCAGGTCGACGGGGGCCAGGTCGGTGTAGAGGCGGTCGCTGTCCAGGTCCAGTGACTGTTCGATCACCTGGGTGGCGATGACGAGCAGTCGGGCCGGGCGCCGCGGGTTGGGTGCTTCCCGGTCCTCTCCCGGGCCGATGAGCCGGCGGATCGCGGCTTCCGTCGGCAGTCGGTCGCGGGGGGCGAGCCGGCCGTGCAGGAGCAGGATCTCGTCCCGGGACCAGCCGTGCTTCCCGGCCTGGTCGACGGCGTGGGTGTAGAGGTCGTGGGCGGCGCCGACCCGGTTGCGGATGACGGTGGTGACGCCTCCGGCGGCGGCTTCGCGCAGGAGGCGGTCGGCGAGGGCCGCGGCGCCCGGGTCGGGCAGCAGGTCGAGCCGGGTGTGGAGTTGGGCCGCCGGTTCGTCGGGGGCGGCGCGGGTGATGCGGCCGTGCCGGTCGACGAGGGTGACGGGAGCGGTGGGGGTGATGGGGGCAACAGGGGTGACGGGAGGGGCGGGGGTGATGGGGGCAACGGGAGCGGCGGGGCCCTCGGCCTCGGTGGGCCGTGCGGTGGTGCGGTGGCCGCGGCACCAGGCGGCCACCAGCGCGTCGCGGGTGGCGGCGGGGAGGGTCGCGGAGAGGACCACGACGGAGGCTCCCGCGTCGGCGAGCCAGGAGACGGCCGCGCCGAGCAGCCGTTCCTGGAAGAGCTGGTACGCGTGGGCCTCGTCGATGACGACGGTCTTGTTGGCGAGGCCGAAGAGGCGCAGGAACCAGTGCGAGGAGCGCTGCGAGGCGAGGACGATCTGGTCGACGGTGCCGACGCCGAAGGTGGAGAGCAGGCCGAGGCAGCGGCGGAGGTACCAGGGGTCGAGGACCACGCCGGTGGTCCCGTCCCGGTCGTGGCGGTCGCAGAGGGTGGATTCGACGCTGGGGGTGAGGTCGGTGAGGTCGTCCGGCCGGGTGGAGGCCTCGCCCGCGTCGAGGAGCCGGTGCACGGTGTCCGTCGCTTCGGCGGATCCGTGGACGACGGCGAGGTTGGCGTCGGTGGGCCGGCCGAACGCCCGGGCGAGGAAGGCGATGTGCTCCGCGGCGGCCTGGTCGGTGGCGGCGCGGGTGGGCATCGCCGTGTAGAACCCGTGGTAGCCGTTGGTGCGGGCCAGGTGGTGGGCGAACCAGAGGGCCAGGGCGGTCTTTCCCGATCCGGTGCCCGCCTCGATGAGGACGAGGGCCGGCCCCTCCTGCGGAGCGGCGTCCATCGCCGCCCGCTGGAACGGACGGGGATCGGGGGTGCCGGGGAAGAGCCGGGCCCAGGACGCGGGCTCCGGCTCCCAGCGGTGGAGGCGCAGTTCGCGCACGGCGGCGCGCGCCTGCCGCTGCGCGTCGTGCCACCACTGCCGGATGGTCCCCGTCTCGCGGTACTCGAAGCGGTTGTCGTCGGAGGCGATCCAGTCGGCGGTGACGACGAGGCCGGCGAAGAGCGGAAGGGCCGCCGGGCGCGCGAACGAGGTCTGCTCCGGCAGGCGGGCCAGGTCGACGTCCAGGAAGGACGCCAGGACGGCGATGAGGTACCGGTGGATGCCGTCCCAGTCCTCGGGCGGGGCCGCCGTCGGTGCGCGCCCGAGCAGGTCGGGGCCGGGAATGTGGCCGTGGTGGCCGCCGAGGAGCAGGGCCACCCGGTGCAGGCCGAGGTGCGGGGCGCCCGTACCGCCGCAGTTCCCGCAGGCGCAGCCGAGGAGCCGGGGCAGGCGGTCCGCGGTGACGAGCTCGTGCCGCAGCCGACGGGCCGCACGCGGGTCGGCGGGGAGCGGCAGCCCGTTCGCGCGGGCCCGCACCAGCCAGTCCTTGGCCGCTCTGCGCAGGTGCCCCTTGTCCGTGTCGGAGAACCGGAGTTGGAAGCCGGCCGAGGCCTTCCCCAGGTCGTGCAGGGCCGCGTAGAACATCGCGTTCTGCCGGGCGGCTGCGGTGTCCCCGGAGCCCAGTGCCTCGGTGAGGCGGTCGCGGACGGGCGTCGCGAGGTAGTGGTCCCACAGCTCTCCGGCGCACGCGGCGGTGTCGAGCAGGTGGGCCAGGAGCGGGTTCCAGGAGGGGCCGCCGCGCTTCTCACTGCTCTTGAAGAGGTCGGTCTTGCCCCAGAGCGTGACCCCCGCGCGGGTGATTTCCTGAGGTTCCGTCACGTGGCCACTCCCCGGGCTAGTAGGGTCCGCGTTTGTGACGAACCGTCAAAATGCAAGGATGTCACGAGATCTCCTCGAATCTCGGGACGTACTGTCGAGCTGGGACCCTCGGACGGAAGCATGCCAGCCGGTACTGACACGTCCCGGGCTGCGCCGGCCACCAGGGGGGAACCGGCCGCCGGAGGGGAACAGGCCGCCGGAGCGGGGCCGAGCACCGGAGGACGGCCGGCCGGCGGAGGGCGAGGGCCCGGCGGTGCATCCGGTCGGTGTCGAGCGGGTGGGCCTGGTCGGACTCCTCCGGAACTCCGAGGACTTCACCGCGCTGGTCAGCTCGACCCCCGGCGAGGAGGTCGCCGTGCTGGAGTACCTGATGGCGATCGTCTACGCCTCCGGTTGCGCACCGCTCACGCCCGTCGACTGGCACCGGTGGGTGCGGGACGGGCACCCCCTGGAGGACGCGGCGAGCTGGCTGGAGAGCCGGCCGGCCGACCACTGGGACCTGTTCCACCCGGAGCGCCCGCTCGGCCAGAACGCCCTGCTGGCCCCGTTCATGGCCGCCCACGGCGTCGGTTCGGCCCAGCTCGTCATCGAACGCACCGGCGACTACAACCAGTTCTTCGACAAGGTGCACCTGCACGACCCCGAACCGATGCCGCCGGACGCGGCCTTCCGGGCCATGCTGACCCAGCACGCGTACGGCCTCGGCGGACGGGCCATGGCCAAGGCCGACTGGCTCGGCCCGCAACTGACCTACCAGGCCGTCGGCAGGCTCGGCACCCGGATCCGCGTGCTGGCCCGCGGCCGCACCCTGGGCGACACACTGCGGCTGAACACCATGCCGTGCGGGCCCGACGAGACCGGCACCTTCAACTACTCCTGGACCGACGGCCGCCCCGGCCGCCGTACCTTCCGCGGCCGGAAGGTGTCACGGCTGCCGGACGGACCGGCCGACCTCCACTCCTTCCTCGGCCGGTCGATCCTCCTGAGGCCCGCCGTGATCGACGGCCGGGTCATGGTCGACCGGGTCCTCCAGGCCGCCGGCGAACTGCTCGACCCGCTGGCGCCCGTCCACCTCCAGGACGCGGTCCTGGTGGCGGGCCGGGGCGGCGGTGACCCGGAGCCCCTGCGGCCGAGCGAGGACCGCGCGCTCTGGCGGGAGTCCCACGCGGTCTACGCGACCGCGTACAAGACCGGTCCGGAGCCGGCCAAGGGCGCCGACCTGTACGACCGCCTGGCCGTCCTGGACGACCGGCGGGTGGACCTGACCGCGGTCGGCCTGGTCTCCCGGCACGCGACCGCCACGGCCTGGGTCTCGGACACCTTCCCCTACGTGCCCCGGCGGGCGGAACAGCTCAAGTGGGCCGCCGACGAAGGCTCGCAGATCTGCGAGTACGCCGCCAAGGCCCTGTACGCCGCGGCCTCCGTGGCCCGCGACGAGGCCTACCCCAACCCGAAACCGTCCGACAGGACGACCCTGCTGAAGCGCTTCCACGCCGAACCGGAACTCTGGGCGGGCGCGGCCGACCACTTCTCCTGCCTGATCGCGGAGGTGGGCGACGGCACCCCGGCCGGCGACGGCCCCCTGGCCGACTTCGGCCGGGAGATCCGCGACCTGACCGGAAGGGTCCTCGGGGCCCGCCTGGCCTCGCTGCCGCCCGGCGGGCGGGGGATGAACGCCCGGGCCAGGGCGGAGCAGAAGTTGAAGAAGATGCTGGCGAGCTCCTCGTGCCCGCCGTACCTGAAGGAGCCCCCGCGTGAGTGACGAACAGCTGGGCCTGGACCTGGACTTGGGCCTCGACCGTAATCCGGGCCTCGACCCGGGCCTCGACCCGGAGCTGGATCTGGGTCTGGATCTGGACCTGGCCGCGATCCTGAAACCGGGCACCGGCACCGGCAGCGTTCCCGGCCGCAGGGCCCCCGGCGACGGCCCCGGGACCGGGACCGACCGGCCCCCCGCACAGCGCCTCACCGGCTGGCTGTGCGGCCTGGTGTGGTCCCACGACTACGGCCGCCTCGCCGACCTGCGCCGCCCCGAGGCCCTGTCCGAGCCGAGGCTGCGGGCAGCCGCCTTCAGCCCGGACGAGGACCACCGGCCGGTCTTCGAGAAGGTCGCCTTCCTCTTCGCCCGCTACCACGCCGGCCGGAGCGTGCCCCAGGCCGGCTTCGGCTCGATGGGCGACGCCCTGCGCCGCATCGGCTCCCCCGCCGGCCGGGGCCGCAACGACCCGGGCGCCAAGCGCCTCCTGGACCGCCTGGTGGCCTCCCGGGAGCTTCCCGTGCGCCACCTCCAGCACGCCGTCGAGCGTGCCCGCGCCTGTGAGGTCGCACCGCCGTCCTGGGCCCGGCTGGCCGAGGACCTGTCCGTCTGGAAGGCCACCGGCAGGGCCACCCCGTACGGCTGGGCCCGCGACTTCTACACCCCCGAATACCCTGCCAAGAAGAACGGCTGACGACATGACGATCATCCGGACCAGCGCCGTCTCCGAGCGGCTCGACGGCCACCAGTTCCTGTCCCTGCACGCCCTCGAAAGCCTGGTCGCCGTCCTGCCGGTACGCGACGAGAACGGCATGGCCAAGATCATCCCGTTCGGCGGCGAGACCCGTAACCTGATCACCTCCCAGGCCCGCCGCCGGGCCGAGCGCACCCTCAGCCGCGAGAAGGCCAACGCGGGCGAGGGCGCCCTGGCCGGCTACACCATGGGCATCCGCACCCGCGAGTGGGCGCTGCTCACCGCGGAGGCACTGCGCGGACTCGGCTGGGAGGAGCAGGACGCGCTGCCCGTCGCCAAGGCCGTCCTGGAGGGCGTGGGCCTCAAGTTCGGCGACAAGGAACGCACCCGCAACCTGACCAAAGTGCTGCTGTTCGCCCCCGAGGACGCCGGGGCCAGGCTGGCGGAGTACCTCGACACCCACCGGGACGAGGTCGTCTCCTGGGTCGGCGGGTTCGAGGAGGCCCGCAAGAGCGCGGAGGCCGCCAAGGCCAGGACCAAGGGCCGCAAGCGCACCGCACAGGCCGACGAGGACGTCCTGCCCGTCGAGATCGAGGAGAGCCCCGCCGAGGCCGGCATCCCGACCCTGCCCAAGACCGTCCGGGCGGCCGTGCTGGCGGCCCTCGCCCCCCGGGACGCCATCGACATCGCCCTCTACGGCCGCTTCCTGGCCGAGATCGCCGACTCCCCGAACGTCGACGGCGCCGTGATGACCGGCCCCGCCTTCACCGTGCACGCCGCCTCGCAGATCGACGACTTCTACAGCGCGGCCGACGACTCCAAGATCCGCCGCAAGACCAACGCCCTGGACTACCTCGACGCCGCCGACGACTCGGGCGCCGGCATGACCGGCTACCAGTCCCTCATCTCCGGCACCTTCTACCGCCACGCCGCACTCGACCGCGTCCAGCTGCGCGTCAACCTGATGGCCGGCGGCATGAGCCCCGAGGAGGCCGACCGGGCCGCCGCCGCCGCCGAGCGCCAGTTCGTCGAGGCCTTCGTCGACGCCATGCCGGCCGCCAAGAAGAACACCACGGCCTCCACCGGCTCCCTGCCCAAGCTAGTCCTCGCCTTCGACGGCAAGCGGCCCTTCAACTACTCCGCCGTCTTCGAGGAGCCCATCGACGAGCAGGCCGGCGGCGGCGCCAGCCGGGCCGCCGCCGAGAGGCTCCTGAAGCACCACCGCCTGGTCACCCGCAAGCGCTCCGACATCGCCGGCGGCCGGGTCCTCACCTACGACCTCGGCATCCAGGACCTGCTGGACGAACTCTCCGCCGAGGGCGCCCTGGCCGCCGCCGAAGCCGACACCGCCGAGGAGCTGACCGCCCGGTGACCCAGCCGTACGTGCTCCTCGCCCGGCTCGCCGGGCCGCTCCAGGCCTGGGGCCTCGTCTCGCGCTTCGACCGGCGCGACACCCACCTCCGGCCGACCAAGTCCGGCTTCATCGGCCTGCTCGCCGCCGCGGCTGGCTTCGCCCGCGACGAGCCCGGCAGCGCGGCCGGGCCGCACGATTCCGACCGCCCTGAGCTCCCGGACCGCCCTGACCGGCCGCTGGAGCCGCTCGACGAACTCCGCTTCGCCGTCCGCGCCGACCGGCCCGGCACGGCCGTACGCGACTTCCACACCGTCGGCGGCGGCCGGTACCCGCTGCGCCCCCGCGACCTGATCACCGACCACCGGCGGGCCCAGCAGGCCGCCACCGCCCTCGAAGGCGCCACCGGGCCGACGTTCGGCACCCTCCCCGCCCGGGCCGTCACCGGCTGGTACGGCGCCCCCAAGGGCATCGCCCCCGACCCGGAGAGCGGCACCCTCCTCGCCCGCAGGGTCGGCCGCGATCCGATGATCACCAGCCGCAGCTACCTGGCGGACGCCAAGTTCGTCGCCGCGGTCGAGCACACCGACAAGGGCCTGCTGGAGGAACTGGCGACCGCCCTCGAACAGCCCCGGCGCCTGCTCTGGCTCGGCCGCAAGAACTGCCCGCCCGCGGGCGAGATCTCCGGCGGCGTCCACGCGGGCCGCATCGAGGACGTCCTCGCACGGACCCGGCTGCTGCCGAACGCCGCCACCGAACGCCCCTGGACCTGGATCGAGGTGCCCGCCGGCACCCCCGGCGCCTCCTCGGTCGCCGACCACCCCGTCAGCTTCCACACCGTGCACCGGTCCTACGCGCCCCGCTGGGAGAAGCGCGTACGCATCGAACCCGGCGAGTCCATCGGATGGGACCACCTGCTGTGACCACTGCCTCCACCGACACCGCCCGCTTCGTGGCCTGCCACAGCGTCCTGCACCTGGACGCGACGCACGCCCTGGCGCAGAAGGCCATCCTCGACCCGCACATCATGCACCGGCTGGTGATGTCCGGCTTCTACGGCTGGACCGAGCCCGGCGAGGCGGACCCGCGCGCCCAGATGGGCATCCTCAACACCTGGACGCTGGACCTGAGGAACAACAGCCTGGTCGTGATCGTGCAGTCCCGCGTCCAGCCCGACTGGTCGTCGATCCCGCGCGCGGCGCTCGCCGACAGGATCGCCCTCCTCCAGGTCGACACCACGGTTCGCGCCGGCGCCACCCACGGGTTCCGGATCGTCGTCAACCCCACCCGGGACCGCCAGACCCGCGCCGGCGACGGCACCGTCGTCCGCAAGCGGCTCTCCGACACCACCCCCCGCCACGTCAAGGAGTGGTTCGCCGCCCGGCTCCAACCCACCGGCGCCGACCGCGTCGGCCCGGCCGGGGTACGCCGCATCGGCGCCGACGGCGACCCCGACACCATGGCGATCCGGATGCTCCCCAAACTCGGCCTGACCGCCAAGCACCACGGCGCCAAGATCGGCCGCGCCGAGATCAAGGGCACCCTCACCATCACCGACCCGCACGCCTTCGTCGACGCCCTCGCCACCGGCATCGGCCGCGCCCGCTCCTACAGCGCCGGCCTCCTCCTCATCCGCCCCGCAACCGGCGAATAGCGGCGGCACTCCCCCGGGTCCCGCAGAGAGCAAGAGCCTGCGGGACCCGGAGGTTCGTTCACCCAACCATCCTATGTGTCAAGGGAGTTGGGCTGTCAATTCCTGCTCGCACCCGAGGACGACCATGAGGACATCTCGGGGAAAGGACCGCCCGAGGGGCTCGCCTACCGTGCAGGCCGCACGGGGCTGTCAGCACCTTCGCCGCCACCACGGCAGGTCGGGTGAGGTCTGCGGGTCGTGGTGCGTGCGCCGGAGCAGGACGTCGTCCATCGCCTCGACGAGGACGCGAAGCTCTCGCGCGGCCGGTGCGGGCAGGACGTGGAGCGCTTCCGCCAGCAAGTCGCGTGCCCATCCTTCGCCGCAGCACGGGCAGGTGAACTCTTCCTCCCACGGCCGCCAGTGCCGCCCGCTCCCGTGAACGTGGGCAGTCCACACGCTGACCGCGGCCGACAACCGGCCGGGCAGCCATCTGCCGGCCTCCACTTGCCGGACCGCCGCGTTCGCCGCCCCGGACAGACCCGGTACATCGCGATAGCGCACCCACGGGCTCCGCGCCCGGACGTCACGTCGCCGAAGCGACGCGGGCTTCCTACGAGGCATGGCCCCTTCGCATGATGATCATGATCAGATCCTCCCATGCCTCGCGGATCAGCGTTCGGTCGGAATGACCCGTATCTTTTTTAGAAGCCGTCTAAAATGTCTTTTGTGTTCAAGGCGTTGAACGCAGATCACCCTCCAGTCGAAAAACGCGCCTTCGCTCAGAAAATCGGCCCCCCTTGAGCCCCGCCGCCCACCGAAGCGCTGCCCGCCGCCGATCTGACACATCGGAAGCTCCTCCGGCCTCCCCCACCACCGGGACCCCGTCGTCGGGACCCCGTCGTCGGCGTCCCTCGTGCTGGTCGGCCCAGAGCGACGGGTAGTCAGATGACGGAGGGCCGCGCGGGATCGACCGGGTCGATCGCGTGCTCCTCGAAGAGGCATTCAAGAGCCTCCAAGCCACCCTCCCGCCGGAAGTCCTTCTCCGCCCTGGTGATCGGCAGAAGCCACAGAATCCGGGCGTGAGCCCCATCGCCCCAGCTACAGACCTCGAACTCGGGCCCCAGCGGGTACGGCAGGCTGACCAAGTAGTGGTCGCAATCGGAGTCGTCCAGCCACGGCCGGCCAATGGGAACGGTATGTCCAACGTCGAGTCGTTGATGGACGGGCCCGCAGTGGTAGTACGCGTTCATGGTGACGCTCTCCAGGTTGACCCACTCGTCACGCGGCGCGGCAAGGAAGAACTCCGTCCCATGACCGCCGTGCTGCGTCGACGCCCAACAGCCCGACGTCACATAGAGCCACCAGTCCCCGGGGTGGGCGGGGTGGATCCGGAAGATGCGGAACCCGGGCGCACGATCCTCGATCGGACCGGCGACACCGGCGACCTCGTCAATGACACGGCCAGGAAGGGTTCTGCGAAGGTGGTCGAGCAGAGCGGTATGTGCGGCGGCTTTAGTAGGCATCCGATCATGATGCCTCCGGGGCGCAGGAGCTCATCAGCCGGGTGCGGCCCAACCCGACACGCCTGAGGGAACTCGCCCTGCCCGTCGCGACGAAATTTTCCGCAGAAAATTCAGGGACACCCGCGCCAGACGCATCACCGGTAGATCGCCGCCCTCCCGGACACCAGCCCTGGAGAACGGTCTCACTGACCCCAGGGGTGCAGGGCACTCCAGGTGCCGCCGGCTGCCTCGAAGACCAGTTCCGACCCCTCGAAGACTTCCTTGGAGCTCGCGGGCCCTGGGCCGTCAAAACGCTCGGCGCACAGATCCACCTGCACCAGTCCGTCGAAGTGCGTGAACTGCGGTGGGTCGTAGAGCACCCAGCTGAACCCCACGCTCTCGTCGATGCGAAACCGTCGCACGTCCACGAGATCCAGGCAGACGGGCTCCCAGCGCAGCTCATCGCCGGCCACCCTGGCTTCGATCACGAGCCTCACAAGCCGTCCTCGTACTGCCCGGGCACCGTACTCCTGATCAAGGATGACGCGACGGAGACAGGAATCGCCGAACTCATAACGCGTCAGCAGGGACGCGATCCCGTCCTCGTCCAACGGATACGGCCCAAGCTTTCGCTCCGGAACCTGCGTGGTGAGCTCCACGGTCCTCCTTCATCGGTGCTGCAAGCGGAGGAGAGGGCCCCTGCTCCGGCCTCATCGGGCCTCGAGACGTCCCTCCTCTCGCACCTGGCGTGATCACGAAGGCTGGGGACACACGCCACTGTGCTCATCCGGTTCATGAGTCCCCGACGTCCAGACGGTCAGATGACGCGAGCAGGTACTCGGGCAGCTTGGAGGCGGCTCCCAGTACCTCGATGCCGATGAGGCGCCCTCGCTCGTCGAAGTCGAGGTTGATCATGCCGCCCACATCCTCCGGATCGCAGGGATGCATGTACGAGGACCGGGTACGAACCTGCGGGTCGGTGAGGTACACGTACGCCGCGTCCGCAGTCTTGTCGTAGGTGACTCTGAGGTCTGCCACAGCAGACGTGCTCCCTTGTTCGTCGTGCCGGCGCGGTCTTCGTCCGCGCTGGACCAGCGCTCACATCCTGCCCGTCGCAGCGGAATTTTCCGCGGAAAATTCGAAGGCACCTCGCAGGACCCATGGTCGGTAGATCACCGCCCCTCCCCCACGTGCCTCCCTCACGCCTCTCCCCCAGGCCCCGCCGACTGCCGCCCGCAGTTCCGCCGGCGCTCGTTCAAGCCGACGGGAATCCTGTTGTGGCGTTGAGAGGCGACGCTGTAGACAGGCGGGTGATGACGACCTTTCATTGCGCCGCCTGCGGTGAGGCTCTCACCGTCGCTCTTGCCCTCCTCCCGACCGTTCCTCCTCGGCATCTGTTCGAGAGGGACCTCGTGAACGGTCGGCGGCAAGCCCCGCCCACCGTGACTCGTGGCCACTACGCGGTCGATCCGGAACCGCACGGGCCACCGTTCGTACCGGCTGCGGACCAGGATGACTTTCCTCCCGCCTACCCCGGCGGCCCCTGCATCAGTGACTTCGACGGCCTGGTGGTCGTCTCAGCCGGCCCCCGGAACACCTTCGTCCTGCACCCCGACGATGCGCCCGGCCTCACCTTGCACATGGCACCGGATGGGCGGCCCGGGTGCTGCGGATCCCCCGGCGACGGTCCGCCGAATCGGGCCTGCCGGTGCGGCGCGGTAGTCGGAAGCGAGATGTCGGACTGCTACACACCATACGAGCTGCACCTGCTGCCCGATGCGGTTCGCCTGCTCTCCACCACGGCTGCGGCCGACTCCCCCGGAACCTGAACTGGGGCGGTCGACGCGAGGACAGTGCCGCAGCCCCGAGCCGATCCCCTCCGCCGGAGCCCACCCGAAGCCACGGCCGACACCCACACCCACATCCGCCGTCGGGGCGCTCAGAGAGGCCTTCCGAAATTTTCTGCGGAAAATCGGTGGCTGCTGCGGAGCGCCGCCGGGCACCACGTAGGGGACTGGGTGAGGCCGAGGCCGGGTCACGATCCTGGCTTCGGCCGAAGGCTGTCCCGTTTCCTGGGCGCACGTGGGGCGGTCCGTTCGTAGATGCTCCCTCCAGGGATGAACCAGCCTGCCATCTTCCGGACAGCCGGGCTCGGGTCCTGCGCATAGGATGTCTGCAAGGCTGCGACGGCTCGGGCATCGGTGTGGACGAACTTGCCGACGAGCTCAGCGGCCCTTGCCCGGACCTGCGGGTCGGGGTCGGAGGCCAGGTGTTGCAGTGCGGGTTCGAGAACCCGGTCCGCGCCCGGCGCGCATGTGTCCCCCTTGCAGCGGTCACAAGCCAGGGCATGGAACGCGGCCATCCTGACCTTGGCGTCGGGATCGTCGGCCATGGTGATGAGCTGGTCCATGGACTCGGTGTCGACCAGGTGGTCCAGGAGCCGGCAACAGCCTTCTCGGACCGCCGCGGCTTCGTGGGACAGGCCGGCGCGGATGGCGCCGAGCGCGTCCTCCTTGCGCCGCAGCAGCTCCCGGTAGGCGGCTACGGCGCGTTGTGGGTCGCCCAGGCATGACACGAGGGCTTCGTTGTCGGTCCTGATGAATCCGAGCATGACCTCAGTGTCGAACCATCCGGGACAGTTGGGCAAAGGGATTTCGCCTCGGTGGAGGGGCGTGTGCCGTGCCATCGGCCCGGGCTGCCGGGCAGGTCGGTAGCGCGCTGCGACGACTCGGCGTGGGCTCGCGCAGACCGATTACGGGAGAGCCCTCAGCCAGAACCCTCCAGAATTTTCTGCGGAAAATCGCTGGGGGAGGCCGGTGGCACGCCGGCCCGCCGAGCCCCGACCAGCAGTCGGCACGCCAGTCTCGAACGCGACGGCCATCCGGCACCCCTGTGCAGCACTCACCTTCCGGCTTCGGTCGCTTCAGTCGCTTCGGTCGCTTCGGTCGCCGCCTCTACCGGATTCCCTGCGCTGGCCTCGCCGGGCCAGCGCCCCTCGATGTACAGCTGGATCAGCGCGGCGTGGGAGAGCGGGCTGGCGAGGTCGGCGACGTCTCCGTTGGTGGTGTAGTCCAGGAGCACGACATCCTCCTTGTGCCGGAGCCGCTCGACCAGATCGGGGACGCGGTGCTCAAGGATCCAGCGGTAGGCCGGCAGATAGATCCGGCGCCGAGCCTCCTCGTAGGACAGCAACCGGTCACCGTCCAACCCGGCTCGATGGCCTCGGACCGGACCGTAGCGACGTACCGTCCGCTTCAGCCCCTTCATCGTGGTGACCCCGAGCTTCGCGGGATCGACGTCCGAGTCCTGGAAGACCTTGAGGGCTTGCCAGATACCTTCCACCGACCGACTCGTCACACCGTCGCTGTAGGGGACCGGGATGCCGCCGTGCGGATAGAAGGGACTCAACCGCACCCATGGATCCGAGGCCTTCGATGTCACGTGGATGATCTCCGCACCGGGGAAGGCGGCGTTCAGCGAGGCTGTCGCGCGGCGACGACTGGCAATGCGGATGGGCATGCGGCGGCTCCCTGACGTTGCTGGCACCTGCCGTCGAGCATCTCCGATGCCACTGACATTCCGTCCGTCGATGGATCCGGGCAGCGCCGCCGAGTAGCCTGCCCACAGGTTCCTCGGCGGTGCCGCCCGGAGGAGTGGGTACGGGACCGGGAGTCCGGTACCGCTGCTCGTACGGTGGTCGGGCGGGATCCTTCCGTCGGGCTGTTCGGGCAGGAGCTGCGGTCGGCTCGGTCAAGGGCAGGGGCCAGGGGCAGGGGCCAGGGGCAGGGGCCAGGGGCACGATCAGAGGCAAGGCTCGACGATTTTCCGCAGAAAATTCGTGGCCACCATGAGCCGCCCGAACGGGCTGCGATTCACCGCATCGCCGACGATCTGAAGTCGCCCTCGCCCCGGGCGACGCCGCGTTCGCCACCGACCAGGAGTAGCGACTGATCCCCTGCCAGGCACCGACCGCCGTCCCCCCGCAGCAGTCGCGGCCGCCGGGCCGCGCAGAATTTTCTGCGGAAAATCGGTGGGCGAATCGGTGAGGCGAGGGCGGCGCAGTCAGCACCCGACGCCAAGGACTGGGGCCTCATCCGAGAAACGGCGCCAACCCTGTTGCCGGCGCCCAGGCCTCTGGCCGCCTCTGAGTGCCGACCCAATCCCGCCGCGAGGGAGCACGATCGGTGCGAGGAATTTTCTGCGGAAAACTCGGAGCCCACCCGGCGTCAGGCAGGGCTACCGTGCCAGCTCCGCCAGCCACGAATGACCGGGGTGTACGCGCTGCAGCCACCCGCTGAGGACGTCCCGCCGTGCCTGGTTCAGCAGCGGCAGCACACCGTCGAAGTCCGCCTGGTCCTTGGGCCGCGTCGCCTTCGCCTTGAACAGCAGAACCAGTTCCGGCACCAGATAGGGGATCCCGTCGGCTGTCCGCTCGATGATCGTGTCGTACGAGAGCCGCAGACTCTCGTCCCGTCGACAGATCCAAGTCCCGCCGTCATGCGGTTCACGGAACACGTCGAACAGGAACTGACCGCTCGCCGGATCCCTCAGCCAGGTCTGGTGTGTGGCAGCCAGGGTCTCGGTTCCCACCCCCGGCCAGACCCGCCCCGAACCCACCGCATCAAACACGTACTCGGGGAAGCGGTCCCGAATCTCCGGGAACCCTGCCGCCGGCACAGCGATCTCCAGATCGCCGTGCGGCCGGGACTGCTCACCACGGAACAGGTCCAGCGCCCAACCCGCCGCGACGCACCAGGTCGTACTGATCCCGTCCAGCCGCGTCGCGAGCTGCTCCGGCCGCCATGCGTCCGCCCATCGGGCATCGAGTTCGTCCGCGTCGAATACAGCGCCGCCGGGCGGCAGGGAGTCGGTCATCCTCACAACCTACGCCGGTCGTGCCCGGGCGGTCCGGTCCCGGCGGGTCCGGTTCCTGGGTGACAGAAGCGGCCAGCCGTCAACGCTCGGCGGCACTGGACAAGGCCTGCCGGAACAGCGATCACTGGTCCGTCGCCACCATCGCCACGACGGGCCTGACTCCCCTTCGGATCCCCTGCTTCGATTTTCCGCAGAAAATTCGGGCGCATCAGAGCCGCCTTCGGCGGCAGCTCCGAGACCCTCATCGCTCCCTCCGGGCCCCGAAATTTTCTGCGGAAAATCAGGCGTCCACCAGCACGACCGAGCATTCCGGCCCGGCATGGTCAGCGGTACGACACGTCCACAGCCGCCGGCCTGCTTCGGTAGTCGCGGATCATGGCCTGCCCCGTCCCGGGAGGGAGCGGGCAGTCCGGGGTCGTGCGGGCTCAGGTGGGAAAGGCCCAGAGCCGACGATGGCCTCGGCAGCGCGATGGCCCATCCAGTGGCGGACGCGGAACACACAATCAGGCCCACCACGAGAGCAACCGGCTCCCACCGGCACCCACCGGATCCCGGCGGAGACGGCCGACGGCATCGCGCCGACCTCGGTGTCCGGCTGCCACTCGACGGTCAGGCCCGGAGCGCGGCGGCTCCTAGGTTCCGAATTTTCTGCGGAAAATCGTCGGTCGGATTCTGCTCCTCGGCACCAGCCCCGGCAGTCGGCGGGGGAGGAGCACGGTCATCCATGGGGGAGAGACCCCCTTCGGGCACGGCATGGAAACCCGCTGGGCCCGTGCGCGGAGGGGCCGGTACCGTACGGAAACGATCTACGGGGGGAGGGTGGCCCGATGCCGCCAGTGCTGCTGCTGGATGTGGACGGACCGCTGAATCCGAGCGCGACGAAGCCGTACCGGCGTCCGGAGGGCTATGAGACGCACCGCCTGATGACTCCCCGGTGGGAAGCTGCCGAGCGTCGCAGGCTCAGTGCGTGGGGTCTTCCCCACAAGCCGGCGAAGCCGCTGCGGGTCTGGCTCAACCCGGCGCACGGGCCGGCCCTCGCCGCCCTACCGTTCGACCTCGTGTGGGCGACGACGTGGGAGGAGGAGGCCAATACCTTCCTCTCGCCCCTTCTGGGCCTCCCCGACCTTCCGGTCATCACATGGCCCGACCCGAGACCCCAGCCCGACAACGGCGTGTTCTGGAAGACGCCGGCCATCGTGGCGTGGGCGCAGGGCCGTCCGTTCGCCTGGGTCGACGAGCTGATCACCGATGCGGACCACGCCTGGGTCCGGGCCCATCACCCGGGTCCTGCACTCCTCCACCGCATCGATCCGAGGACCGGGCTGACGGCGGAGGACTTCTCGGTTCTGACGGACTGGGCGGAGCTGACAGCCTGACGAGGGCGGGACCGCCCTACAGAACCGCAGAACCGCAGGACCGCAGAACCGCAGAACCGCAGAACCGCCGGAAAGCCTCCGGCTCCCAGCTCTGCGGCCCTGCCGGCCTCCACACCCCGGACCCCGCTGACGACTTCGGACCCGGTGCCCAAGCCGTAGGACTTCGTCGTTCGGACGGCCGCCGCCCGCCGTTCCAAGCCCGGACAGCCGTTCGCCCGCCGGTCCAAAGGAACGGGCCCGCATCCGGGGCATCCGGTGGGGAGGGCGACCCAGAACCCGAGCGGCGTGAAAGACGCCATGAGCACAACCCAGTCGCACAGCACGAACCTCACGAGGAGCTCCGCATGGACCATCGGGACGTCGACACGGCCTTGGAAGAGTTGCTGAGGGTACTCGGACCGCATGCCGACGGGGATTGGACGGTGCCGGCAGGTCCGCTGACGTGGAGCTGCTGGGAGACGGCGGCGCACATAGGGCACGACCTGCTGGCCTACGCGGGGCAGGTGGCGGCACGTCCCGCCGACTCCTACCTCCCGTTCGACGTGACTGTTCGCCCTCCTGCCTCCCCGACGGAGGTACTCCGGACGGTCACCGCCTGCGGCCGGCTCCTCAGCTGCGTGCTGGCCGCGGCCAGTCCAACCTTGCGGGCCTGGCACTGGGGTCCCTGTGATCCCGAGGGTTTCGCAGCCATGGGGGTCGCCGAGATCTTGCTGCACACCCACGACATCACGCGGGGACTGGCCGTGGACTGGCTGCCTCCCGCACCGCTGTGCGCGGCCGTGCTCGGCCGGCTGTTCCCCGACGCCCCGCCTGGAGACCCGGTCCAGGTGCTTCTCTGGTGCACGGGCCGCCAGGAACTGGACGGCCTTCCCCGCCGAACCTCATGGGTATGGAAAGCAGCGCGATCCGACTGATCGCACCCGCCCGGCGAACCTTCTCGGTCCC
Organism: Kitasatospora sp. NPDC056446; assembly: GCF_042796115.1. NCBI lineage: Bacteria > Bacillati > Actinomycetota > Actinomycetes > Kitasatosporales > Streptomycetaceae > Kitasatospora > Kitasatospora sp. NPDC056446. Next base: position 117,025 of record NZ_JBHTRF010000001.1, read on the forward strand.
AGCACTGGTCGAGCGGGCGGACGTTGCCTGGGTCTCAGCCGAGTCGCTTGAGCATCTTGACCGAGGTCGTCTCGTAGCCGAGCGACTCGTAGAGGCCGCGCGCACCCGTGCTGAACCCGAAGACATTGAGGCCGAGGGTGTGAGCGCCCTGGCTCCGGGCGTACTCCTCGCCGAGGAGCATGGCCGCTCGCCCGAGGCCCCGGCCCCGCTTGTCGGTGTCGATCACGATGTCCCAGACCCACCAGGCGCCGGCGTCGTCGCTGGTGTCCGGTCCGATCCAGAGGTAGCCGACGGCTTCCCCGGCGTCATCGACCACGTCGAAGACCACGTGCCCCGGGCTCGGCACGCCGGAGGGAAAGAAGCGGGCCATGCTGTCGTTCGCATGCCGGTGGGCAGTCTCGGAGCTTTGCCCCGCGGTTACAAGGTCTTTGACGTACTCGGCTCGGCTGCGCTCAAGCCAGGCGGGGAAGAGCGGGGCGTCCAAGTGGCGGAGGGATACAGACATTGGGTCAGCTTCCCACCTCGCCGACGTCGGAGCGCTGCCGCCCTTGCCCAACCGTCGTGACGTACCGCCACGACGTACCGCCACGACGAACCGTCAACAGGCGCAAACCCGGCCGGGTGGGCACCGGAACACGATCGCCGCCCCGGGATCGGTGAGCTTCACCAGGCGGGACGCTGGTCCTGGCGCGACGCGAAGATCAGGCCCGGAACGGCTGTCTCCAGCGTCTCCGGCCGCCACAGCACGCCCGGCCCGGGCGGGTCGTCGGCAGCCGACGCGCGGGTGTAGTAGCGCCTGTGGCCGGGAAGCGGCACCTCCGTCAGGACGCCCTCCTGCATCATCCACAGCCCGAAGCAGTCGTCCTCCTCGTCGTGGATCAGCACCTGCACGCTCTCCGGGTGCGGCCACGCCAGGGACTCCAGGTGCCGAAGCAGCCCGGACCGTGGACGCATCCGGTAGAACTCGATCACCCAGCCGCCTGCGAACAGGCCGAGCGGCTTGAAGCAGCCCTGCCAGCTGCGCGAGTCGTCCGGCCGCGTCAGCGGCTCCATGACCTCGTCCGCGTACGGCGCCAACACCATGACCTGCGCGATTCTGCTCACGCCGCAGTATCAGCGCGGACGACGCGTCAGCGGCAAGCGAATTTCCGCGATGACAGGCGAGACGATCACAGCCCGGACAGGACGGCCAGGATGCATTCGTCCGCCTGCCATCACGCTTTCACGTCAGGTAGCCGCCCTCCTCGGCCCCGGACGGCCCGGTTCCGTTCTCCTGCGACGAGCCGCGGGGAGGCGCGGGAAAGCGGCTATGCGGAGTGGTCCTGGCCTATCGCCCGCAGGATGTCGGCGAGCCAGACCAGGTGGTATCCCAGGGCGCGGTCCGGGTCGGCGAGCAGGTCCCTCAGGTGCTGCCAGGATTCGGAGAGCTGTCCGATCGTCAGTTCGGCCGGCTCCCTGAGGACGTCGTACTGCTCGGCCGAGGGGACGGACCAGAAGTAGTCCTTGTCCAGGGCGACGGCGTCACCCGCCGCGGTGGCTTCCACATGACGCAGCAGGATGTCGAACGAGGCGCGCAGCTCAGCGAGGGACACGTGCAGAGGCTCATCGGTCATACGCGCCATCATGAAGGACTGACAAGATCATGATCTACGGCGGGAGTACTAGGCTGAAGCCGCACGTCAAGGGCCGTGGACGGCGGCCGGGGAGGGTTCCGGGGCAGTGAAGAAGACAGGCGAGCTGGACGAACTGCGGGCACGGCTGGCGGCGCTGGAGGCGGAGGTCAGCCGCCTGCGGGAGGAGTCCGCGGCCACGCGCACCACCGCGAAGCGGGCGACGACGGCGGCGACGACACGGACGGCGGTGGCGAAGCGCGCGGCCGCCCCTACGACCAATGCGACCACTGCGACCCCTGCCACGGCTGTTTCGACGGCGAAGGCCGGACGGAGTGGTGCGGGGGACCGGCCCTCCGCGAGCCCGAGCCCAAGCCCGACCGCGAGCCGAAAGGCGAGCGCGAACGCGGGCCCGTCCCCGGACGACCGTGCCCCGGCTACGGCGGCGAGCTGTTCGGCGCGGCCGGAACAGCCGGCGCAGCCGGAGCAGCCGGGACAACGTCAGTCGATGACCAGCATCGCCGATGCCCTCGGCATCATGGTCTCCGACCGGGCGCCCTCCGACGAGGCCGAGCAGACCCGGGTGCTGCAGAGCCTGCGCGGCCGCCCCAGGGAGTTGGAGACCCGGAGCTTCGACACCCGCCCCTTGGAGACCCGCCCCCTGGAGACCAGGAGCAGCACGGTGGCCCGGCACGGCCGGTTCCTGGAGGAGCTCCTGGCGGGCGAGGCGGACGTCCAGGACGAACGGCACCGAGAGGGCTGAAGAAGGCTGAAAAGGGCCGAGAAGGCCCGTGAGGCGCCTTTCCCGGCGTTCACAGCCCGTCGTAGGCCTTCCTGCCGGTCACTCGCCTCCCGCGCCCCTCACGGGGCTTCCTGAGGCGCTCAGGCCCCAGGCTCCAGATCTCAGCCCTCAACCTCAAACCTCAGGTGCCCGTCTCAGGCCTTCGGAAGCGTTATCCCCAGCTCCAGCATCGCGGGCGAGGCCGGCCCGCCCTCGGAGCGCTCGGTCTTGTAGCCCTTGACCGCCGGGGCGACGGTGCGCGGGTCGACGGCTTCCGAGGGGGCGCCGGTGGAGTACAGGCCGTCCGGGTCCTGGTCGCGGTCGTGGGGCAGCAGCCAGAAGACGCGCCGGCGGAAGGTGCCGGAGGCGCGCGAGGACTTGGCGTCGGGGCCGAGGATCGCGTAGCCGACCATCCGGCCGTCGCGGTGGTACGCGGGGCGGCCACGACGGGTGGTGAGGCGGTCCAGCGACTGGCGGACGTAGTCGAGACCGGAGGTGTCCTCCAGCCAGACGAGGTCGGTTTCGTGGGCGAGCTCGGCCGGGTCGATCAGCGCGCTCACGCGTTCTGCTCCTCTGTGTCGTCGGTGATCAGGCCGATGCCCGGGTAGTACTTGCGGCTGTTGGACAGGACCATCTCCTTGGGAGAGGTCATACCCAGTGTCTCGCGAACTCGTGCGGCGAAGGCACGCCCGGATACGGGATTGGCACCTTCGAAGCCGCACCAACGGGTGTAGGCGCCGAAGAGCTGGGACTGTTCGGCACGCATGCCCTCGCCTGTGACGCATGCCTCCTTGAGGAAGCGGCCGACGTGGTCCTCGGTCTCCGCGTAGGCGGTGGTGGCGACCTGGACGCGCTGGGGGCCGGCGAGGTCCTTCTCCCCGGCGAAGTAGCGGCGGGCTCCGTCGATGAGCCAGGCGAGGATACCGGGGCCCTCCTCGGCGACGAGGACGTGGGCCAGGTTGTCGATCTTGCGTTCCTCGGGGACGACCCGTTCGAACGGGATCAGGCGCATGCGGCGCCAGAACGCGAAGCCGCCGGTGCCCACCTCGGGGCGGTGGTTGCCGAGCAGCCAGAGCTTGTGGGTGGGCTCGAAGGAGAAGAAGTCCTGCCGCATCCGGCGGGCCTTGATCTTGTCGCCGCCGGTGAGCAACTTGACCCGGGCCTCGTCGAAGCGGTCGCCGGGCTTGAGCTCGGAGCAGACGATGATGCGGCGGCCGTGGAGCTCGGCGAGGTCGGTGGGGTGGCCGTCGAAGGTCTTGGCCATGAGGAAGCCGGGCGGGGCCGCATCGGCGTAGTCGCCGAGGAGCTGGATCATGACGTCGAGGAGGACGGACTTGCCGTTCTTGCCCTGGCCGTACAGGAAGGGCATGACCTGGGCGCCGACGTCGCCGCTGATCGAGTAGCCGAGCAGCAGGTGGAGGAAGTCGCGGGTCTGGCGGCCTTCCTGGTCGTCGCCGAAGGTGTCGGTGAGGAAGCGGTTCCAACGCGGGGTGGGCATCCGGGCGGGGGCCAGGGTGGTGGAGCGGGAGTGGTGGTGGACCTTCGGGTCGGGCGGCACGATGGCGCCGGTCCGCAGGTCGACCACGCCGCCGGGGGTGCACAGGGCGTAGGCGTCGGCGTCGAGGAGGGCGGCGTTGAGGACCATGCCGGGGGCCGACTTGGCCTGGGTGAGCATGGCGTTCATGCCGGAGGTGGACAGGGCGCGGCGGCGGTGCCGACGCAGGTCGGTGTTGGTGTAGAGGCCGCGGGCGTCGTGGGTGGCGATGCTCTCGGCCATCTCGCCGGCGGCCCACAGGACGGTGTCGTCCTCGTCGAGCTGCCAGCGGTGCGTGGACCAGCGGTACCAGCCGATGCCGGGGACGTGGCGGTAGTCGCGCCCGTAGAGGTGGACGAAGAGCTTGGCGTTGCCGCGGTCGGAGAGGGAGTCGGGGAGCAGGCCGTGCGAGCTCGCCTGCGGACCGGCCTCAGCGGCTGCGGCAGCCTGGCCGGCCTGGGCGGGCTTGGCCGACTGAGCTGCGGGCCGGACGGGCTGCGTGGCCGCCTGGGTCGCTGTCGGGCTCGGCCCGGCCGGGACTCCCGGCGCGGTCGGCGCGGTCGGCGCGGTGTGGAACGGCTGCACAAGCTGTTCAGGCTGCACAGCCGAGGCCGGTGGGACCGACGGAGCCCCCGGACCAGGGCCGCTCTCGGCCGGGGCGTCGAGGAGGCTCTCCTGGACGGCGGCGCTGTGCCAGGGGGCCTGTGAGGGGCCTGGGACCGGCGGGTACTCCAGGATCTGCTGGGCTGCGGCCACGGGGTCGAAGACCGTCCTCTTACGGGTGCTGTCGGTCATCCGCGGGCCTTCCCGACGTACAGGGGCTGACGGGCGCCGGCGGCCAGGCCGGAACGGATGACGGCGGAGCTCTGCCGGTCCTGGGCGGGACGGGCGGTGCGGGCGGCATCGAGGAGGAGCTGCTCGGCGGCGCCGTGGGTCAGGTGTCCGGCGGAGACGAGGCCCCCGACGGTGTACGCGGCACGGTTGAGCTTGCCGGTGAAGCCCGCGCCCTCGGAGCTGGTGGCGCAGTCGGTGACGTCCTGCAGGACGGTGTCGAGGACGCGTTCGGCTCCGCGCCGCCCGCCGCCCGCCGCCACGACCGCCTGGCGGGCACGGTCGGGCACCGGGGACGGGACGGGCTGCCGGCTCTCCGGTCTGTCCTTGAGGTGTCCGGTCCGGACCAGTTCCTCGGCGAGCCACCGGGGGAGCGGGGCCGGCATCCGGGCACCGGGGAGCACGGTGTAGGTGCCCGCGCTCGTGGTGGTACCCGGGGCGACGATGTAGCCGCCGTGGGCGCGGACGTCGACCTGCCAGGCCAGGGCCCGACCGGTGGAGGAGCCGGTGGAACAGGTGAAGCGGTGGTGGTCGTCGTCCAGGTACCAGATGTGCAGACCGCCGGAGGGCGTACGGACACGCAGGGTGGAGGTGTCCTCGGTGGGCGCGGGGGAGCTGCGGAGTGCGGCGAGCAGGGCGAGCGTGTGGTAGCCGTTCTCCAGGCCGTCGAGGTCGACGTGCTCGTGGATCGGGATACCGGGGAGGATCCGGTCCCGGGCGGGGACGGGACCGGGGTGGCTGTCGACGTCGATGACGACCAGGCCGGCGGGGCCACAGGCGACACCGGTCCCGAAGTCCGGGTTGGTCTGCCACCAACCGGTGAGGACGTCCTGGTCGAGGGTCGCGGCGTGGAAGCCGTGGCACCAGCGACCGAGCCGGGGGCAGGCGCACTCGGTGGGGGAGTGCGGGGATTCCTGGCACAGGGCGCAGTTCGCGGGCGGCGTCTTGCGTCCGGGAGCCAGCGGATGGACCGGCCACCCCTGGGCCGCGCACCAACGGGCGACGGCCAGTGCGTCCGGCTGGTTGCCCGTTCGGTCGCTCCCCACGGCCTGCGGCGCCGTCACGCTGGTTCCTCCCCCTTGGTCCAGTAGCTGCTTCAGTCGCTTCGGTAGCTCGGTCGCTGCCCGAATTTCGGTCGCTCGTTCAGTAGCTGAGAGCAAACAGCCAGGTCAGGGCACTGGCGAGCGCCGCATCAGCGACTAAAGCGACCGAAGTCCAGAAGATAGCTCACACAGACTATCCGAGCTAGGACGTGCAGACCCGGAGTGGCGGACCTTGTGGGGAAACCCAGCGACCGGACCCAGCGGCAGCGACCGAGTCACTTCGGTCGCTGTTTTCGGTCCACCCTCGTTTTCGCAGGTCGAAGCCGGTTTTCAAGCCAAACAGCGACTGAAGCGACTGTAGCCCGGGTCTATAACGCGCACACGCACATGGGAATGTCTTCATATACCCGACCTTGAGTCGCTTCAGTCGCTCCTGGGGTGGTGGTAACGCCTCTGACCTGGGATTTTGTCGAGCGACTGAAGCTCAGCGACCAAAGCTACTGAGTCTCTTCCGCCCGGTAGCTCGGCGTGTCGCGCGTGTCGGGACCGGGGTGAAGGCCCGAAGTCCGGTCGCTTGAGTCGCTTCGGTAGCTTGTCAGGGGTCACCGGGAAGCGACCGAAGCGACGGGGGAGTCAGGTGGTGCCGATCCGCTCGGAGTACCACCGCATCGGCTGCGGCAGACCGAGGAAGTTCTTGAAGTTCCTACCTTGAGTCGCTTCGGTCGCTTCAGTAGCTCGTGCCGGTCGCCGCCCCCGCCCGGCTGGAGTGCCTGTCCGGGTACCGCCGTAGCCGGCCGAGGGACGGGTCCTGCCCCGGACAGCGACCGAAGCGACTCTGTTCCAGGATTGGCCGTAGCTGTAGCCGTGCTCCCCCACAGGACCGTTCTGCCTGGTGACAGGCCTAGCTGGTAGCAGCTACCAGCTACCGAAGAGCCGGCGGCGGCGTTCGGTAGCTCCAGGAACCGGGCGGCAGCGACCGAACGCGAAGGGCCGGATCCGCGTCCTTCGGTCGCTGCCGGCACGACAGCGACCGAAGTTCCCGTTCCGCCGTCACGGGCGGGGAAGGAGCTTCGGTCGCTGAGTCGCTGTCCTTGGCGAGTGCTCTTGGGTCGGTCCGTGGGTGGCTGGCCCTCGCCGAACCGGCCGGCTCTGTCAGAGCCCGATGGCAGACTCAGCGACCATGGACACCGAGCAGTTCTGGAAGCTGATCGAAGAGGCCCGCGCGGGGGTCGCCTCCCCGGACGACGGAGACGCCGTCGCCGAGCGGGCGACAGCACTGCTCGCCCGCCGCCCGGCCCCGGAGATCATCGCGGCTCACCAGACGCTCTGGGGCCTCATGGCCCTCTCCTACCGAGCCCCGCTGTGGGGCGCCGCCTACATGATCAACGGTGGCTGCTCCGACGACGGGTTCGACTACTTCCGCGGCTGGCTGATCGCGCAGGGCCGTGCGACGTTCGAGCAGGTCATCGCCGACCCCGACGCGCTCGCCGGGCTTCCCGCCGTTCGCGCGGCTGCGGCGGACGGAGACGACATCGAGGGTGAAGATGTCCTGGGCATCGCCTGGCAGGCTCACCAGGCGGCCACCGGTGAGGAACTTCCGGACAACGGCTTCACCTACCGCTACCCCGAGCTGGACCCGGAGTGGGGCTTCGACTTCGACGATGCCGACGAACTGGGCCGAAGGCTGCCTCGTCTGGCGGCGCTGTACTCGTCGTACTCGTCCTGAGGGGGTGCCGGTCGTTGGGCGTGGGTCGCTGTATGTGGGGGTGTGGGGTGTCGCGTGTCCGGCCGGTCTCAGCGGAACGCGGCGACATTGCGCGCGGCCCAGTCCGCGAACGGCCGCGGGTCGCGGCCGAGCACCCGCTGAACGTCCGGGCTGACGCGCACCTCCGCCGGGTTCGGGGATCCGAGGATGTCCAGGGTGTCGTCGGCGAGCTCCGCCGGCATGCTCCGGGCCATGGCGGCCTTGGCCTCGTCCCGGCTGAGTTCGTGGAACCTCACCGGCGAGCCCAGCGCGGCGGCGATGGCCGCCGCCTGGCCGCGCGGAGTGATCACCTCAGGGCCGGTCAGCTCGTAGACACCGCCGTTGTGCCGGTCGTCCAGCAGGCAGGCCGCCGCGACCGCGGCGATGTCCGCCGGGTCGATGATCGGGACCCCGGTGTCGCCGAAGGGCGCGGCGACCTGCCGCTGCGTGCGGACGGACTCGGCCCACCACAGGGCGTTGGAAGCGAAGCCGCCCGGCCGCAGGATGGCCCACTCCAGACCGGACTCCCGCACGGTGTCCTCCAGCGCGCGCATCGCGATCCGGGTCGAGCCGAAGGGCCTGGTCACCACGCCCAGGGTGGAGAGCAGGACGACCCGGCGGACCCCGCTCGCCACGGCTTCGCCGATGATGTCGGCGGGGCTGGCGCCGGCGGCGTGCAGGTCGCCGGACAGCAGGAGGAACAGCGCCTCGGCCCCGGCCAGCGCGGGCCTGAGGCCGGCGGGCTCGGCCAGGTCGGCCGCCAGGTGGCGGACACCGTTCGGCACCGCAGCCGGGCGCCGCGACACCGCCGTCACCTCGCGGCCCGCCTCGGCCAGCGCCTGCGTCAGCGGCCGGCCGATGTTCCCGGTGGCTCCGGTCAGCACGATCATGATCAGCTCCTTGTCGGAGGTCCTTTGTGGCCTCTTCTGTGGCGTCACGCTAGGAGCATGGGCTAACTGTTGGTAAGGACATACCTTGAGGTAAGTTCATGACATGGTGGAAGGCGTGCAGCACAGAGAGGCCGAGGCCGCCGGGCGGTATGACGTGTTTCACACCGACTGCCCCGCGCGCGATGTGGTCGACCACGTGACCAGCAGGTGGGGCGTCTGGGTACTGATCTCCCTGCGCCGCAATGACCTCCGGTTCTACGAGCTGCGCGAGAGCATCCGGGGCATCAGCGAGAAGATGCTCGCCCAGACCCTCCGCGCGCTGGTCCAGGACGGCCTGGTCTGGCGGGAGGTCCAGCCCACGACACCACCCCAGGTCACCTACGGGCTGACCGACTTCGGCCGCGACGTCGGCGAGCCGCTGACCGACCTCTTCGACCGCATCACCCTGCGCCTGGCCCCACGAAGCCCGGAGTAACAGCCGGACCGGGCAACCCGGTGTGCCATCGAGTCATACGTCACCCGGGTGGGACGCCCACGGCGGCGCTGAACGACCCGGGAAAATTTTCCGCAGAAAATTTCGGGCTGCCTGTCTCGACTGCTTGCTGTCCGTCCGGCGGACGGCGGGTTCGGGCCCGGGGCTTGTGTCAGTGGTGTGTTGTTGAGTGGGTGTCATGACCGTTCACGACCTTGTTGTCTCCTTGCCCGCGCCGGATGAGCTGCGGGCCCGCTGCCGTTCGCTGGCGTTGCTCGATGCGATCGTCTCGGTGCCCTTCGCCGCCGATCACGTCTACGAGGTCGACTGGCGTCCGGGTGTGGATCTGGCCTTCATGGAGAACGGTTCCGGCGACCAGTACGCGGTCGTCTTCGACCCGGCCGGGGTGTTCCTCTACGGATTCGACCACGAGAGCGATGCCACCCCGTGGCGGGAGGAGGACCGGGCGCACTGGCCCGGTCTGCTCGACGGTCTGCCTGCCGCGCTCGCGCAGTACGCGGAGGCGCCCGAGTTCGTGTTCCTCGACTTCTTCGACGCGACGGTGTGCGCCTGGTTCGAGACCGGGTCCACGTCGTGGCAGTGCGGACCGGTCGAGTTCGCCGATGGTGAGACGGACGGCGCGGACTGGCTGTTCCGACTCCTCACCGAAGCCGACGGCGCCGGGGCGTTCGTGGGCTTCGCCGAGGACTACCACGAGTGTTCCGTCGACCGGGCGGCCGTGGAGGCCGTGTTGAAGGGTGTTCCGCTCGACCGCCGGACGGTCGCGGCGCTGTCGGCCACGGCGGACTTCGATGTCATCGCCACCCGGGCCCGCGCGCTGGGTTACCCGGTGGCCGACAGCTGACCGGTGCGGTGGTCGGGGAGCCGGCTGAGGAGCAGTGGCCGGTCAGCGGCGGCGCAGTGCGGGGTCGAGCAGGGCGGGCGGGGTGTCGTTCTTCTCGTGTGGGGCGAGGTCGAGGCCCGGGGCGACGATGGCGTCGATCGCGTCCAGGACGTCGGCTGGCAGCACGGTGTCGGCGGCGGCGAGCTGGGTGTGCAGGTGGTCCAGGGTGCGGGGGCCGATGAGGGCGCCGGTGACGGCGGGGTGCGCGGTCACGAAGCCGAGCGCGAGTTGGATCATCGTCAGTCCGGCGTCGTCGGCGACCTTCGCCAGCTGCTCGACCGCGTCGAGCCTGGTCCGGTTGACCGGGACGGTGGTGTCGAAGCGCCGCGGCATGAAGGTGGAGCGGTTGGTGGTGATCTCCCGGCCCTCGCGGATGGCGCCGGACAGCCAGCCGGAGGCGAGCGGGCTCCATGCCAGGACGCCGAGGCCGTACTCCTCGGCCACGGGGAGGACGTGGCTCTCGATCCCGCGTTGCAGGATCGAGTAGCTGGGCTGTTCGGTGGCGTAGCGGCTCAGGTGGTGCTCGCGGGCGGCCCACTGGGCCTGCACGATGCGGTGGGCGGGGAAGGTCGAGGAGCCGAAGTAGCGGATCTTTCCGGCGCGTTGCAGGTCGGTCAGGGCGGACAGGGTCTCTTCGTCGCTGGTGCGCGGGTCCCAGCGGTGGATCTGGTAGAGGTCGACGTGGTCGACGCCGAGGCGGCGCAGGCTGTGGTCCAGTGCGGCGGCCAGCCTGCGGCGTGAGCTGCCCCGGTGGTTGCGTTCCTCGCCCATGGGCAGGCCGGCCTTCGTGGCGAGCACGATGTCGTCGCGGCGTCCGGCGATGGCCCGGCCGACCATTTCCTCGGATTCGCCGCCGCTGTACACGTCGGCGGTGTCGATGAGGTTGATCCCGGCTTCGAGGGCGGCGTCGACGATCGCGGTGGCCTCGTCCTGGGTGGTGCGGCCGATCGTGCCGAAGTTCATCGCGCCGAGTGCGAGGGAGCTGACCTCTACGCCGGTGCGGCCCAGGGTGCGGTACTGCATGACGGTGTTCCTCCATGACGGATCGGTGAGTGGTGAGGGCGGGGTGGGGGGCTACTTGGACTCGACCCGTCCGAGCGGGTCGGGTCCGGCGGTGAGCAGCTCACGGGCCGTGTGCCAGGCGGGGTCCCCGGGGTGGAGGGCGGTGCGCAGGTAGGCCCAGGTGAGTCGTCGGACGGCGGCGACCCGCGCGGGGTTCTCGTCCGTGGTCTCGGCGACGTCGTAGCCGGAGATCCCGCCGAGGCCGTGCCCCGCGCCGTACAGCGTGAGCAGGGACTTGGGGCCGGGGGAGAGGAGGTACGGGTCGGTGTGCCAGGCCGGGCCGCTGACCGTCAGGTGGGGGGAGGGGTCGTCGTCCCCGGCGACGACGAGTGCGGGGGTCGTCATCCGCGAGAAGTCGGTGGTCAGGAAGAACGGGTAGTTCTCGGCGGCGGGGCGGGACAGGGCGTCGCCGCCCCGGCCCGGTGCGGCGAGCAGGACGCCCGCCTTGATCCGGGGTTCGGACAGGTCCACCTCCGTCCCGTCGTCGGGGTCGGTGAGCCGGGCGCCCAGCAGCAGGCTCGCGGTGTGCCCGCCCATCGAGTGCCCGGCGACGGCGATCCTGTCCGGGTCCAGGCGTCCGGGGAGCCCGGGGACGGCGGCCTCGATGGCGTCGAGCCGGTCGAGGACGCGTTTCATGTCCTCGACCCGCGACCGCCAGTACAGCGGTGCGCCGGGAGTGTCGGGGGCCAGGTCGAGCGTCCTCGAACTCAGGTGGGTGGGCTGGATGACGACGAAGCCGTGAGCGGCCCAGTGGTCGGCGAGCGGGGCGTAGCCGTTCAGTGAGGAGAGGTTGTTCGAGGGCCCCTGGCCGTGCGAGAGGAGGATGACGGGCAGGTCGCTCCCGGTCGCGGGGGTGGTCGCCGGGGCGGAGACCCGTACGTGCAGGTCGACGGCGCGGCCGGGTGCCGGCACGACCACCGGGCGGACGGAGAGGACGGGGGCGGGGGCGGGGACGGGACGGCCGGCGGGGGCGGGGGTGTGAGTCGGTGCAATGGTCATGGGGTGCTTTTCCTTCCCGTGCTCTGCTGCCGGTCTTGTCCGGCTGGCGGCAGGTCGCGGCAGATTGCGGCAGATGCGGCGGACGGGAGACGGACTGGAGACAGAGGGGAGGGCCCGTTTCGACTAAGCTCGAAGCGGAACCTTGTTCCACATACGATACGGAACGTCGTTCCGTTTAGTCAATGATCGCCCGGACGGAGAACGCGGTGTCCACGACAGGCCAGTCCCCCCAGGCGCCTGCCCGCAGCAAGCGGGCCGACGCCCTGCGCAACCAGCAGGCGCTCCTCGCCGCCGCGGCCGAGGTGTTCGTCACCTCCGGCATCGATGCGCCGATCCGCGAGATCGCGGCCAAGGCGGGGGTCGGCGTCGGGACGATCTACCGTCACTTCCCGGCCCGGGCGGACCTCGTCGTCGCCGTCTACCGCCACCAGGTCGAGGCCTGCGCCGAGGCGGGCCCGGCCCTGCTGGCCGACAGCGAGTCCCCCCTCGCGGCATTGCGCCAGTGGGTCGACCTCTTCGTCGACTTCCTGGTCACCAAGCACGGACTCGCCAACACCCTGCAAGCGGACAGCGGCTTCGACGCCCTGCACGCCTACTTCCTCGACCGCCTGGTGCCCGTCTGCTCGCAACTGCTCGATGCAGCGGTCGACTCCGGCGAGATCAAGCCCGGCACGCAGGCGTACGAGCTGATGCGCGGCGTCGGCAACCTCTGCATCGGGAGCGACAGCGACCCCCGTTACGACCCCCGCCGGCTGATCGCACTGCTGTTGCAGGGGCTCCAGCACCGGCCGCAGTCGCCCTGATCCGTGCCGCCGTGGCGGAGGAGTCCGGCGGCAGCCGTTGATCGGTGCCCGTACTACTGTCATGGTCGTGCTGTGGTCGGCGGTCGCCACCCACCCGGGCGGGCCGGTTCGGACGGCCCGGCTTCGGCGGTGGCGCGGTCCGGTTTTGGCGGCGGTGCGGTCGGGCCTCGGCGGTGGCGCGGTCGGGTCTCGGTGCGGCCGCGGGTTCTGAAGGGTGCTGATGCGGATGAGGATGACGTTCGGGCTGCTGGGCCCCCTGACGGTCGCCGTGGACTCCGAACCGCAGGCGCTGCCGAGGGCCACCGTCCTGCGGGGGCTGCTGGGGGCCCTGCTGCTGGCGGAGGGGGAGCGGCTGCCCGTCGGGCGGCTACTGGACCTCGTGTGGGCGGACCAGGCGGACCGGATCGGCCGGGGCGCGGTGCACACCGGGATGTCGCGATTGCGGTCCTGGCTCGGGCAGTTCGGGGACGAGGCGGTAGCGCTGGAGTCCGACGCGGAGGGGTACCGGCTGGTGACCGGGCCGGACGCGGTGGACCTCGGACGGTTCCGCGGGTTCCTCGCCGACGGTGCCCCGGCCGCCGCGGCGGCGCTGCGGCGCGGCCCGGTGCTGGCGGGGCTGGAGCGGGTGGACCGGGAGGATCCGCTGGTGCGGTCCGTGGAGGGCGAGGTGCGCGCCGCCGTCCTGGCGTTGGCCGAGGCGGCCCTGGCCGGGGGGAAGGTCGGAGCGACCAAAGGGACCGGGACGAGCAGGACGAGCGGAACAACCGGAACGGCCGGAACAACCGGAACGACGGGACCAGCCCGGGCCGCCGTACCCGCCGTGACGGCGTTCGTGGAGGACCATCCGTTCGACGAGCCCGTGCACGCGGTCCTGCTGGAACTGCTGGCGGCGGACGGCCGGGCGGCCGAGGCGTTGCGCCGCTTCCAGGCGCTGCGTCGCCGGCTGTCCGAGGAGCTCGGGATCGAGCCGGGCGAGCAGGTGCAGGAGGTCTTCCTGACACTGCTGGCGCGGGACCGTGAGGGCCCCCGTACGGACCCGGATCTCGACCGGTTCCGCGTACCCTCCCAACTCCCCCGAGACGTAACGGACTTCACCGGACGGGACGAGCAGGTGCGGCTCGTCCTGGACGCGCTGGCGGACGGCCGGGTGCCGGTGGTCGCCGGGATGGGCGGCATCGGCAAGACGGCGCTGGCCGTCCACGCCGCCCACCGGGCCGCTCCCGGCTACCCCGACGGCCGGCTGTACGCGGACCTGCGCGGGGCGGACGAGTCGCCCGCAGATCCGGCCCGTGTCCTGGCCGCCTTCCTGCGCGCCCTCGGCGCCGACCCCCGGGAGATCCCGGCCGCCCTGGACGAGCGCGCCGCGCTGTACCGCACCCTGCTCGCGGGCCGCCGTACGCTCGTCCTGCTCGACAACGCCGCCGACGAGCAGCAGATCGGCCCGCTCCTCCCCGGTACACCGGCTCACCCCGCCAGCCGTCCCGCCGATCGACGGGCCGACCTCCCCGCCGACCGCCCCGCCGATCGAGGGGCCGAACACCGCGCCGACTGCCCCGCCGACCACCCGCTCGACCGACAGCCCGACCGCCCGGCCGTCCTCGTCACCAGCCGCGCCCCGCTCACGGCCCTGCCCGGCGCCCGCCTCGTCGACCTCCACGAACTCGACGCCCCCGACGCGCTGACGCTACTGCGCCGTATCCTCGGGGACCGCCGCGTCGCCGCCGAACCAGTGGCTGCCGCCCGGATCGTCGAACTGTGCGGCGGCATGCCGCTGGCGGTCCGCATCGCCGGCGCCCGGTTGGCCGCCCGGCCGCGCTGGAGCCTGTCCCGGCTCGCCGACCTGCTGTGCGACGAACGGCGGCGCCTCGACGAACTGGAGGCCGGGAACCTGGCCGTACGGGCCGGCTTCGCCGTCGGGTACGCCCGACTGTCGGAGCCGACCCGCCGTACGTTCCGGCTGCTCGGCCTGCTCGACGCGCCCGACTTCGCCCCGTGGGCCGCGGCCGCGGTGGCCGGTGTCCCGCTGCGGCAGGCCGAACGGCAGCTGGAGGAGCTGATCGACGCCCAGCTCCTCCAGGAGACCGGCGCGGGGCCGTACCCGCGCTACCGCTTCCACGACCTGGTCCGGCTGTACGCGCGCGAGCACGCCGAGGCCGCCGACGAGCCGGCCGCGCGCACCGCCGCGCTCGAACGGGCCTTCGGCGCCTGGCTCTGGCTCGCCGAGCAGGCGGCCGACCAGGTGCCCGGGCCCTGCTTCGCGCCGATCCACGGCGCCGCGCCGCGCCACCCGCTGCCGTCCGCCGTCGCGGCGGTGCTGCTGGACGACCCGACGGCCTGGTTCGACGCCGAGCAGCCGGCCCTCAACGCGAGCGCCCGGCAGGCCGCCGCGTTGCGGATGGTGCCGCTGGCCTGGGACCTCGCCGCCTGCCAGGAGAAGTACTGCGACGTGCGCGGTCTGTACGACGACTGGCGCACCACGCACCTGGTCGCCCTCCAGGCCTGCCGCGCGGTCGGCGACGCCATGGGCACGGCCGTGCTCACCCGCGGTCTCATCGAGGTGACCACCTGGAGCACCCCCGCCGACAGCTCCCACCCGGCGGTCGACCCGACGGTCGACCTGGCGGACGGCGCCCAGACGATGGTCGCCCTGGAGGACCGCGCCCGGCACCTGCAACGCCTGTTCGAGCAGGTACGGGAGCCGCGCGGCACCGCCGACGCCCTCGTCCTCGTCGCCTGGAGCCTGGTCGCCCAGGGACGCGAACGGGATGCCCTGGACGCGGGCCACCGTGCCCTGGAGCTCGCCACCGCCCACGACCACCCCGGCGGCCAGGCCCGGGCGCACCAGATCATCGCCATCGCCCACGGGGAGACCGACCTCGGCCGCACGATCGAGCACCTGACCGAGACGCTGCGGCTGGCACGGCTGATCGGCAACACCCGCTTCGAGGCCACCGCGATCCAGTTCCTGGGAGCGGCCCACGGCCAGGCCGGCCAGGTGGAACGAGGAGCCGACCTGCTCACCCGCTCCCTCGCCATGGCCCGCTCCCTCGACGACCGCTACGTGGAGGCCTTCTCCCTGCTCTACCTGGCCACGCTGTACGCGGCCGCCGGCGACAGCCGCGCCCGCGAGACCGCCGAAGCCGCGCTGGCCATCGCCCGGCGCTTCGACCTCGGGCACCACCTCGCCCAGGCCCTCGGCATCCTCGGCGAACTGGACCTGGCGGCCGGCGAGCACGCCTCCGCCGTCGCCCACCTGGAGGAGTCGGTCCTGGTGTGGCGCGCCCGGGGCTGGCGCTCCTTCCTCGCCGGGGCGCTCCGCGCACTCGGCCGCGCCTACCAGGCGGCCGGGCTGCCCGAGTCGGCCGCCCGCGCGCTGGACGAGGCCTGTGCACTGAGCGACGTCCCCGCCGCCGGGGGCGACCCTGGGTCCCGTTCGGGTCCGGCGTCCCGTTCGGGCGACGCTCCGGCGTAGCGGAGAGAATTCCTCCGACGGTATTCATGACGGCCTGGCGGCGGCCATTTGACGGGTGCTCGGTACGACGTTCCGCCCGCCAGTACTCCAGCTGCATATCGTGATCTTGCCGGCAGGAGCCCCCGCGTCCATGAGGTCCTGTCAGTACCACAAGGTGAGACCGGCCGCGCCAACTCCCGTGCGTGCCGCGTGACGCAGCACCCGAAGCGGGCCGTCGATCAGCTCGTCGACGTCGTGGTTTGGGTCGTCCGCCATCTCGTCCAGCCACAGCCGTACCCGGGCAGCCACGTGGGCCCGACGCAGCGGGTGCAGGACGAGCGCCTGCTCGGCCGCGGGGAGCGCGGCACGTACCTGGGCGGCATCGAACAGGAGTTGTCCGCAGCAGCCCGGGAGTTGCAGCGTCGCGTCGAGGCCGAGCCCCCACATGAGCGCCGCCGCGCCGTCGCCCCTGGGTACGGCGGCGCAGAACAGGCCTTCGCCCTCTTGCTGCGGGACCGCGTGCAGCAGATGGTCCTGGAACTCATCCACCTCGGTCTCGTCGTTACGGACTCTGTCGACCGCGTCGGCAAAGCGCACGATTTCGTCGGTGCGCGACGGCTGCTCGGGGGTCCCTTCGAACAACCCTGAGGGCACGGACTGCTCGCGCCACCGGATCGTGTCGGCGGACGGCTCCGGCCACGCGCCGTGGGCTCCGGCAGCGTCGGGGAATCGGCGGCGCGCTTCCTCGACGACGTCGTCCGTTACGACGCCGACCACCCAGACCCCCATCACGCCCATCCGTGCTCCTTCACGTTGACGTCGCTCCGACCGACGATGGGAAAAGCCAGTGCCGTGACCAGGAAGGTTACTGTCGGAGGGCCTGGCGCTGGTAGTGGCTGCTGCGCGCACGGGCCTGATGTCGTCGGCGCCGGCGTGACCAGCTGAGTCGATGCGCCAGGCCGCGGGGGTGGGGTGCGGCGAATGCGGCGAAGAGGCGTTGGACCTCTCCGCAGGTCAGTGGGGCGAGCTCTGTGGCTGTGGCTGTGGCAGTGCGTTCGAGAGCGGCCGTGACCACCGGGAAGGCGTGGGCGAGCAGGGCCAGGGTGGTCCAGCGGTGCCAGGAGGTCCAGCGGCGGACCTGGTGCTCGTCAAGTCCGGTCAGGCCCTTGGCAGCCTGGAAGGTCTCCTCGACCGTCCAGCGGCGTCCCGCAACCTTGGCAAGCGTGCTCAGCGGGACCGGGCGGGGCGAGTAGCAGCGGTAGAAGGCGAGTTCGCTGGTGCGCCGGTCGCGTCGGATCAGCAGCCACCGGTAGCCGGGGCCGGCCGTCGGCGCGTCGATGTCGACTTGGGCCCGGTCGTAGAAGCGGTGGCCTTTGGCTCCCGGACCGGCGGACAGGCGCTGCATGCCGGCCATCAGGCCCTCGAATATCGCCTGCCAGCGGGCAGGGTCTACGCTGTGGCCCACGGCCACCGGCTGATCTTCGTTTGTCCACACAACTGACGATGATCAACGGTGGCCGTCTCCGTCTGCGGATCAGCCTCACTCAGAAGATCAAGATCTACAGCTGGAGTACCAGGCGAGGTGTTCGCGAATGACCTCCCCGAGCTGCCGAGGAATTCCGGGGGAGAACAGTGAATGCCCCATTCCGGGAATCGCCCGGAATCGGGACCGGGGGATCTCGCCCGCCAGGGCGCGGCCGTGCGCGAGTGGGCGCAGCGGGTCCTCGGTGCCGTGGACGACCAGTGTCGGGGCCGTGATCGAGGACAGCGGAGCCAGGCGGTCGTCAGTCATGTGACGTCCGGCCAGGTCGTGGTTGAGGGCCGAGGCGGGGTCGTCGGTCCGGTCGAAGGAGGCCTCCACGAACCGGCGGGCGGCGGGCTCGTCGAACGGAAGGGCATCCCCGTTGAGCACGCGCCACGTCTCCACGTTCGCCGCGACGTGTTCGTCGCGGGTCCCCGGCGAGAGGCCGGCGCGGTGTGCCAGGTGGGCCAGGAAACGCGCCGAGGGCGGCGGTAGGTCGCTGGGGTCGGGCGCCTGGCCGGCCATGGCGCGCGCCCATGCGGGGCCTGGGCTGTGACCCATCGGGCCGGTCATCATCGCGGTCAGGGACCGTACCCGGTCAGGGCGGTGCGCCGCCAGCCACTGGCCGATCGCGCCGCCGAGGGACGCTCCGACGACGTGCGCGGCGGACACCCCGTGGCCGTCGAGCACCGCCGTCGCGTCGGCGGCCAGGTCCGCCAGCGTGTAGGGGTGGGCGAGGAAGTCCACGCAGGTGGACCGGCCGGTGTCCCGGTGGTCGTAGCGGATGACCCGGTGACCGCCGGCGACCAGTACGTTCACCAGTTCGTCCGGCCATCCGATGCCGGGTGCGGCGGTGCCCATCACCAGCAGGACCGCAGGGTCGCTCGGATCGCCGACCTGTTCGGTCCACAGCCGTAATTCACCGGAATCGACAAATAATTCAGTGCGTGCAGTCACGGCCGCCAACATAGCGAACGGGTCGGCGATTTTCCATACCATTCCGCCGATATGACGTCCAGTCATTTCCATGGTAAAATAAGGACGATATCCTGGGTGCTTTCGCCCGGCCCGATCCCCCCGCCCGGTTCCGTTCCGCCAGGTCACCCGGCCGGGACGGGGCAGCCGAAACCCAGCCTGGCCCCGGCCGATCCGGCCGCACGCAGGGCCGCCCTGGCACGCGCCGCGCCGCTGCGGGTGGCTGCCTCACCCGCGCCGACGCCCACCACTCGCGCACCGAGGCCCGCGCACACCCGGCAGATGCCCGGTCGCGGCACGGGGTCGTGGCACTCGGCACACTCGGCGTACGGGGCTGCCGCAGGCCGAACGGCGGCCGGGTCAGGCGGCATCTTCCGCTCCAGGCGGTAGCGGAGTACCGCCGTCGCCGAGTGGAGGGGGACGGGCAGGCCCGGCAACAGCGCTCGGGCGAGGTCGGCCGGCGTGCTGTCGCGCTCCAGCCACTGGGCGACCAGGGGAGCCAGCTCCCGGGCTTCGGCCAGGCCGAGCCGCAGGCGCGGTTCCGGGCGGATCACCCGGAACAGCGTGGCCACCGCCTCGCGGATCCGGTCGTCCGGCACGGCGGGGGGCTGCCCGACGTCCTTTCCCTCCGGCCCTCCCGGCCCTCCCGGTCCTCCCGGTTCGGCGGGGTGCGCGGGGGCTTCGGGGCGCGGGGGGTGGGTGGGTTCTTCGTTTCGGTTCTTTGAAAGAGCGTCAGCGGGGCCGGCGCTCGTTTCACCGGCTCCCGGACGGGTGGTACCCGGCTCGCCCGACCTGCTTGATTGCGGGGTGTCGTAGACGTGGTTCTCGGTGACGATCCTGCCGTCCGGGGTGCGGATCTTCTCGGTGCGGTAGTACCCGGCCCGGGTCAGTTCCTTGAGGGCCTTGCGGATGGCGCCGCGCCCCTGGGGGCTGCTGTCCGCCATGTGTCGGCCGTCCTCGCGCCAGTCGTCCGGACGGGAGAGGAGATCGACCAGCAGACCGCGAGCGGTGTAGCTCAACCGCCGGTTCTGCAGGACGGCGTTGGGCAGAACGGTGAAATTGCGCATGTGGGCGCTACGATGAACACGCATCGGGGAGCTCTGACTCCTGTTGCCGGACCCCGGAGCGTTGGCGCGCTGCCGGGGTCAACTTTTCTGTTTGGTCACGGAACGTACCATGTCGCTCACCGGGCAACGGGCCCTTTCGTATTAAGCGGTTTTGATGACAATTCCCGTCGGAGGGAAGCGCAATCGAGCCCGAAATATCGGTGGCCCGATCGATGAACGGTCGGGATGATCCCCCTTGATCGTCTCGCGGTGGCCGTATGCGTCAGACGTCGTAGTACTCGCCGTCGTCGCCCTGAAGCCGCGCGTCCAGCACCTTCGCGACCTCGCGCATCGTTGCGATCACCGCGTCGCTCGGGCTCTTGGACACGATCCATCCGGCGCTCCACCACATCGGGTGCATCACGAGGCCGGGATCGGCGGCGATCACCGCTTCCCACTCCGCCGCGCTGACGTCCTGACCCTCTTCATCCCACCAGTTCTCACGGCGGGTGATGTGTACGTCGTAGCCCATGGCCAGCCAGAGTAAGCGGGTTGTCGGAGGCCTGGGGGATGATCTCGGGGTGCTTGTGATGAGAGGCGATGCGGTCAGGCCGACCAAGCGCCCGTCGAACCCGGTGATCAGCGCGAGGGTGGCCAACCTTCGGCAGGGCGGCTTCTTGCTCCTGGAGCGCGTCGAGGAGGAGCCCGGCGACTGGTACGTCCAGGTCCGGATGCGTGAGGACAACACGTTCCAGCTGGAACATCGGGACGGCGTGCCGGCCGAGCACTACCTGACGCGGACCGTCTCCCGCGACAGGGTGGTCGCCGCCATGGTCGGCTGGGCGGTGGGCGATCCCGGCTGGAGGGATTCCTTCATGTGGAACAACATCGGCTCGTGCTTCGAGCACCACGGCGCGCGTGACGACTGACGTGGTCGACCCCGGCCGGGAGGGCCGGGTGCGGGGGCCGGTCGGGCCTGGCTAAGCTCTCGATCATGTGGAATCGCCCTGCTGTTCTTCGGGGACAACGGCGGCAGTGACCAGTTCGCGTTCGTTCAGAAGCCTGAGCGGCCGGACGTGTTCGTCTGGGAGCACGAGAGCGACAGCCGCCGATGGGTGGCCAACGACCTGCGGGACTACCTGGGGCGTTCGCTGCGGACCGGCGGGGACGACTGGTACTGCTCCTAGCCGACTGCTGCCGACTGCTGCCGACCGCTGCCGACCGCTGCCGGTGGCGGCGGGGCTGTGGCTCCGGAGCCGTACCGGTCGGTGAGCGATCGGTAAGCGATCGGTAAGGCACCCCTTCCTAGGCTCGATCCCCACGGCGCAGGACAGGCGCACCCGGCCCGAGGCCCGGTTGATGTGCCCGTTCCACGCGCGCCCCGTCCTGGGGCTGCCGGTGGGGCTGCCGGTCGGGTCCGCGCAGGGGACGGACCCGGCTGGTGGCGCGCCGGGCGGGCGTTCCGGCTCGCGCCGACGGGGTGTGCGCCCCGCCGCCGGGCCTCAGCCGAGGGTGGCGTCGAGGAAGGCGTGCCAGGCGGCGTGGACGCGGGCGCCATGGATCTCGCTACCCTCCTCGCCGACCCCGCCGTTCCCGCCGTCGCCGTCCTCGGCGAGGAGGTCCAGCAGCAGGCCGCGCAGGACGGCGAGCACCACGGTGGGGTTCGCGCCGGTGCCGGCCAGGACGCGTCCGAGGGGCGGCAGCCACTCGTCCAGCGAGGCGGTGCCGAAGTCCAGCCAGGGCCCGGAGTGGCCGAAGGCGCGGACGTACCCCTCGAAGAACAGGCGCAGCGCGCCCCGGTGGTCGGGCTTGGTCAGCCACTCCCAGAGCAGTTCCAGGGTCTCGCGGGCGTCGCCGCCCTCCGCCTCGGAGCGCTCCAACAGGGCGAGCTGCTCGGCCCGTCCGGCCGCCAGGACCTCCCGGACCAACTGCTCCTTCGAGCCGAACAGGTAGAGCAGCACCCGTGGGCTGGAGCCGATCTCGGCGGCCAGCGGGCGCAGCGAGAGGTCGGACACGTTGTGCTCGGCGACGTAGCGGACGGTCGCGGCGAGGATCTCCTCGCGGCGCGGTGACGGGCGGGAGCGCGCATCGGCGGGGGTGGGGGCGGTCACGTGGTCTATCGTTCCACTGAAACGACTGTTTCAGTGGAAGTGTCCTCCTGGAAGGGATGCCACCATGGCCGCCACCGCACCCGTCACCGCGCCCGCACCCGGATTCGCGACCGTCCGCGAGGCCGTCCGCCCGGGGGACCTCGGCGCCGTCGCCGCCCTGCACGGTGTCCTCTACGCCCGTGAGTACGGCACGGACGAGACCATGGAGGCCTATGTCGCCGCCGGGATGGCCGAGTTGGTCCTCGCCCGGGCCCGCGAGGGCAGTGCGGCGCCCGGTCGTCTGTGGGTCGCCGAGCTCGACGGCCGCGTGGTCGGTGCCACCGGCCTCGTCCGGGCGGAGGAACGCCCGGGCTGGGGCCAGCTGAGGTGGGTGCTCCTCGACCCGGCCGCCCGCGGCCGGGGCCTGGGCGGCCGGCTGCTGGAGACCGCCCTGGACGAGGCCCGCGCCCGCTCGTACGAGGGCGTGCTGCTCTGGACCATCGCGGGCCTCGCCGCCGCCCACCACCTCTACGCGAAGGCCGGTTTCGAACTCACCGTCTCCCGTCCCGCCCGCAAGTTCGGCCTGGACACGGTCGAGCAGCGAATGGACCTGCGGCTCTGAGCTCGGTCTCCGACCTTCTCGGTCTCGGTGCTCGGCGACCCCGACCCGCAAGCTGACCCTCGCGCGGAGCGAGGCGTGCCAGGGCGGACCCGAGCCGCGAAGCGTCAGGGGAACGTCTACCCAACGTCATTCCCCGTGCTGCCCGCGCACGGGCAAGCTGAGGGTCGGACGAACAACGGGCAACGTCGAGCGGCCCCAC
The DNA here is from genome assembly GCF_042796115.1 of Kitasatospora sp. NPDC056446. NCBI lineage: Bacteria > Bacillati > Actinomycetota > Actinomycetes > Kitasatosporales > Streptomycetaceae > Kitasatospora > Kitasatospora sp. NPDC056446. The sequence goes on from NZ_JBHTRF010000001.1 coordinate 139,603, forward strand.
GGTGGGCCGCGATCCCAGACACAGGGGGAACACACCCATGCTCAGACTCCGCGCAACCCGACGCACCCTCGCCCTCGCCGCCGGCGCTCTCGCGCTCGCCACCGGCGCCACCATCGCGACCAGCGGCACCGCGTTCGCGGCCAACGACAACTGGCAGAACTGGGCCGGGAACTGCTTCGGCTACACCCTCTTCAACGGCAACCAGGTGACCGGCTACGTCGTGTCGCACAACGGTGCCTGGTGCAACGTCAGCATCTACCAGAACGACACCAAGGGCAGCGGCACCAGCGGGTGGACCAGCAGCTGGACGACCGGTTCCACCAACACGCCCACCTGGTGGCACGGCTACGCCTCGGACGGCGGCGTCCTCACGGACTGGGTCTGCGTCCGGGACTACTACGCGGGCGCCACCACCTGCAGCGGGGTCTACAACTAGCAGTCCGGCAGGACCTCGCCGTCGTGCCTCCTCAGAGGGTGCTGTCGGCAGCACCCTCTGAGGGGTACGGCCCACCACGCGGATGCGATGATCCGACGAGCGGTAGACGTGGTGGGCAAACGGGGTGGCGGGGGAGAGCGCGGGATGGAACTGACGTCACGTGAGAAGCGCTGGCTGGCCGCGGCGGGCGTGGTCGGGCTCGGCATCGCGGCCTGTTACGCCTGGGGCGACCCCTACCCGCTGCCGTACGTCAGACGGGACGCCTCCGTCCTCGGCCGGATCGCGTTGGACGACCCCTCCGCCGGCAGGCCCGCCGTGCAGGCCGATGACCGCACCATCACACTCGACGTGTCCTGGAGCGGCTGCGACTACCGACCCGACCTCGTCGCCCGGGAGACGGCGGAGCAGGTGGCCCTCCTACTGAGGCGCCGCGACGCCTCCGGCCCCGGCATCGGCTGCGAGGACGGCGGCGCCGCCCGCCTGAGGACCGTCCTGCACCACCCGCTCGCCGACCGCGCCCTGATCGACGCCCTCACCGGACAGCCCGTCTTCCACACCCGCGAGCCCCAGGGCGGCGCCGGATCGGCCGGCTGATCGCGGCGGTCGACCCGGGTCGGTCATGGTGGGCTGAGACCGCGTTTGAGATCTGCCGTGTCCCGTTGCTGAGGCGGTCGTTGAGCTCACCGTGAGCGGTGCTGGGGGTGGGTATCCGTCGGACCTGACGGACGAGCAGTGGGCGCTGGTGGAGCCGTTGCTGCCGCCGGTGCGGGTAGGCCCGAAGGGTGGTCGGCGGGAGAAGCATCCGCGGCGGCAGATCGTCGACGCGATCTCCTATGTAGTGCGGACTGGGTGTGCTTGGCGGCAGCTGCCGAAGGACTTCGCCCCGTGGCCGACGGTGTACTGGTACTTCACGTGGTGGCACGACGACGGCACGGTTGAGCGCATCCATGACGTCCTGCGCGGCATGGTCCGTGAAGCCGACGGCCGCGACGCGGAGCCGAGTGCGGGCTTGATCGACTCGCAGTCTGTCCGCAGTACAGACACCGTCCCCGCTGCCACCAGGGGCTTCGATGCGGGCAAGAAGGTGAAGGGCCGCAAGAGGTTCATCGTCACCGACAGCCTCGGCCTGCTCCTGGCCGTCCACGTCGTCGCGGCGAGCATTCAGGACCGCGACGGCGCGAAGCGACCGCTGCTGTGGACTCGCCTCGACCACCCCGGCGTCCAGAAGATCTGGGCCGACCAGGGCTTCGCCGGTCGCCTTGTCGACTGGGCAGCTCAGATCCTCGGCCGCGACCTGGAGATCGTTCGCAAGGACCCTGACCAGCGCGGCTTCCAGGTCCAGCCGAAACGATGGGCGGTAGAGCGCACCTTCTCGTGGCTCACCGCCCACCGACGCCTCGCCCGGGACTACGAGACCAGCCCGGCCCATTCAGAGACCATGATTCGCTGGGCCATGATCGGCATCATGGTCCGCCGGCTCACACGCAGAGGACCGTCGTCACGGCCTGGCCCCAGGCCGCTCACCCGTATCTCTGCGAGCTGACCGGACGCGCCGACTCACGGCGGACCTTTCAGTTCGCAGCGTCCCCGAGAAGCTTGGCCTCCACCGCAAGCAGGTCAGCCTCACTGAGTAGCGGAGCAGTCCAGTCGTTGCTCCGGGCGTGCGCGATGAACTGCGGGTCGAGCGCCACGTGATGACGCTCGACATAGTGGGCCAGGTCCGAGTACCAGAGCCAGTGTCCGTCTGTCAGCAGGTGCAACCCGCCGATCACGGCATAGTCGGGGCTCAGAACGTCGTGCACGAGCGTAGTCGTGGCGGCCAGGACCGTACCGGCACGCAGGTACTCGACCAACTCGCGAGCGTTTGCCGACTCCTGGGCCCGAACGGCAGACCGGAGCGACGGCCCGTCCGGCCTGCCGTGCCCGAGCTCCCTGAACTCACCGACGAAAGGGAACATCTCATCGATCACCTGCAGAAGGTAGAGCACGTAGACGCCACGATCGACTGAGATCTCAAACGCGGTCCGAGTACGTCCCCTGCCGCCGACGAGGCCCCGCGTGGCCGACGACTCGTTGACCGGCTGGACGGCGGTGAAGTCGACCGCCTTGTGGAGCTTGAACTTGAGGTGCAAGTTGAGGGTACGCTGACTGGCCCAGCAGAGGCGGTCTGGAAGGGGGAGAGATGAAAACATTCGTAAGTGCTGGCAGGGTGGCGGAATTGCTGATGAAATTCCGATGCGATGATCCATTGGAGGACGTAGGGCGGCTGAATGCAGCACTCGCCATCGATTCTGAGGCACTTATCGGGGTCACCTTTCCGCCAGTCCGCGAGCTGCTTGATATTTATAGCTACCGATACTCTGTGGATGAAATTCGGGACTCCTATAGGGGGTGGGACGGGTTCCTCTTGGTCCTTGGTGGCCGGGATTCTCCTGTCGGGATGGCGCCAGTGAAAGTCGGCGAGCTCGCGGCAATCGTGCTATTTGACGAAGAAGTTAAAGAAGCCTTGGCTGCGTTGATCGGAACGTCTGGCTGACCGAATTTCTGTCATCATTTATCCCCCTTCCGGTCGGTGAATATCGACCGGAAGGGGGATGCTATTCGGCCGCGCGGCCCGCTCGCGTGACGTGGATCCTCAACTTGGATGGCCTGCAATGTCGGCAGCTCTGTCATGGTGCCCTCTTGTCCTTGATTCTTGACTATAGGCTGAAGCGGCGCCTGGTGATGCATGTTGGACACATTTGTAATCCAACCGAAAGTCATGCCACGATATTTTTCAGTGATGATGGAAATTCCTAAGAGGCTTCGCCAGGTGGATCCGGGCGGGGTCTCTTTGGGTTCGTGACGGTAGTAGTTGACGGTAATGCCAGCGGATGGATGCTGCACGAAGCGGCGGGCCGTCGCCGTCGTCGGGCTGGCGGTCTCTGTGGGATCGCAGGGGGCTTGGTCGAGGGCGCCGGACTTGGTGGAGTAGACGGCGACCGCGTGATCGGTCAGTTCGGCTTCGGCGCCGAGGGCGGGGATCTCGCGCACGTCCAGCTGTTCGCCCCAGGCGAGTTCGCGTTCCCTGACCGCGTTCGAGACGGCGTTGACCCGGCGGCGGCCCGAATGGCGTTATGAGCGTGGGGGCGGGGCGGGGACCGGTACGGCAGTCCGGGCCGTCGAGGCGGATCACGGCGTGGATGTGGACCGGCTCGCGTTTCTGGCACTTGGTGACCTTGGCTGAGAAGAGCCGCAAAACCGTGCGGGCTGCCTTCTGGGTCAGGCCGAGCCGGGCGGCGATCTCACGGTGCAGGTAGGGCAGTTGTGTACGGGGTTGATCGGTTCTTCGGCGGCCGGTTGTCAGTGGGCGTGGTTAGGGTGGCGGGCATGAGTCTCGCAGCAGTGATGATCACGGTGGATTGTGCGGAGCCGAAGGAGCTGGCCCAGTGGTGGGCCGTGGCGGTGGGAGGCGAAATCGCTGAGGATCACGGTGACTTCGTCATCGTCAGCGCGCAGCCGTTGGCGCTGGGGTTCCAGCGGGTGGCCGAGGAGCGGCGGGGCAAGAACCGGGTGCACATCGACTTCGGTGTCGCGTCCGGTACGAGCCTGGCGGAGGAGGTGGAGCGGCTGGTGGCGCTGGGGGCGAGTGTCGTGGGCGAGCACAGCGTTCCGGGTCTCACCTGGAAGGTGATGCAGGATCCGGCCGGCAACGAGTTCTGCATCCACTGAGAAGTGGTTCGACCGGGCCGGTCGCAGCCACGTGTTTGGTGGCTGTGACCGGCCCGGCGTTGTCGTCTGTGGTGTGTCTGTCGTGGTTATTTGTGTTCGGGCTCCTGGGCTGGGAGGGTGTCCGCCATGAAGATCACGATCACCGTGGAGGATCCGACCCCCGAGGTGCTGGAGCAGTTGCTCGCCCTCGCGGCCGTGCCGGCTGCCGTCGTGACCGCGGTGCCGGACGAGCGGTGGACGCCGGAGCGGGCCCGGACGTATTACGAGCGGCTGCCGCCCCGGGCGCAGCAGATCCTGCTGCAGGTCGTGGAGGGCGGCGGGGAGTGCGGCTCGGAGCAGTTGCGGGCGGAGGGGCGGAGCCTGCGGGGGTCCACCGGTGCGTTCCGGCGGGTGCTCTCCGAGGGGAAGCGGACCGGGGTGTGGCCGGACGCCCTGCCGCTGCCGCTGGTGTCCCACCTCGTCGGAGGGCAGCTCAAGAAGATCGAGATGCCGGGCTGCGGTACCGAGCAGTACGCGCTCCCGGCCTTCGTGGCGGGGCTGCGGGAGGCCGCGGGTCGCGAGGGCTGAACAAGTCGGATGCGGATCAGTGGTGTTGGGGTGGTCGGGTCTGCTCCCGTCCACGGCTACTGTTCGTGTGCGATGGGGGTGCGGGGAGGGGAAATCGTCAACTGTCAGTCACCGGGGAACGGTGTGGTTGCGACCGCGGATTCCGGCGGAAACACTGGAACCACGGGATGCTGATGAGCGAGGCGTCCTCGTCCGTACGGATGAGGTGAGCGACCGTGACGGCCGGAGTGGGCAGTGGCCACACGTACGCGGTGCGGCTGATCGTCGAGTACGAGGGGACGAGCCTGCGTCTCGTCTCCCGGCAGCGGGTGGAGATGACCTCGCCGCCGGGAGACCGACTGGCGGGGCCGGGGGAGGCGCAGGGTTTCTGGGTCGAAGTCCGCGACAGAGAGTCGAACGTCCTGTACCGGCGCGTCCTGAACGATCCCGTGCAGCATGACGCCGAGGTGTTCTCCGCGGATCCCGGGCAGTCGGTCGCCCGGGTTCCGGTGGCGACGCCCAAGGGTGCCTTCGCCGTCCTGGTGCCCGACATCGAGGCCGCGGACTATGTCGCGCTCGTGAGCAGTCCGCTCGGCGCAGGTACGTCGGCGGCGCGTGCTCCCGCCGTCGACGTGGCCCGTTTCGCCCTCCGTGGCGGGCCGGACGACGGCCCGGACGACGGGTCGGACGACGGCCCGGACCACGGGTCGGGAGCGGGCGAGGGCGAGAGGAGGCGCTGACGATGACCACCTCCGACGGCACCGTCATCGGTACCACGAAGATCGTCGACAGCGGGCCGGCGACCCAGCGCTGGAACCTGGTGATCATGGGGGACGGCTACACCGCCGCCCAGATGGGCCAGTTCGCCAACGACGCCAAGTCGTTCGTGAACACCTTCTTCGCCACCCCGCCGTACGGCTCGCTCAAACCCGCCGTCAACGTGTACCGCGTGGACGTCAGTTCGACCGACAGCGGCGCCGACGACCCCACGGCGTGCGGCGGTTCCGGGGCCACGGCCCGGACCTACTTCGACGCCTCCTTCTGCAACAGCGGGATCCAGCGGCTGCTGGTCGTCAACACCACCACCGCGCTGACGGTCGCGGGCAACCAGGTGCCCCAGTGGAGTATGGCGATGGTCATCGTGAACTCCACCGTGTACGGCGGCTCCGGCGGCTCGGTGGCGGTCTTCTCGCTCGCGGCGGGCGCCAATGAGATCGCCCTGCACGAGATGGGGCACACGGCCTTCGGCCTGGCGGACGAGTACGAGTACTACGCGGGCTGCGGTGCGGACGTCGGCCACGACCACCACCCCGCCGGTGAGCCCGCACAGCCCAACGTCACCCTCGATGCCGGCCGGGCCACGAACAAGTGGCGGGACCTGGTGGCCCCGACCACCGCCATGCCGACGACGTCCAACGCCGACTGCACCAAGTGCGACCCCCAGGCGAACCCCGTGCCGGCCGCCACGGTCGGTGCCTTCGAGGGCGCCCACTACTACCACTGCGGCGCCTACCGGGCCCAGTTCGAATGCCGTATGCGGGCGTTGGGGAACCCCTACTGCGCGGTCTGCACGCGCAGGATCCGTCAGACCATCGAGCCGTACCTGCCGGCCGTGGTGAGCCGGGTCAGCTCGGTCGCCCGGCACCCCGGACACCTGGACGTCTTCTGGCTCGGGACGGACGGGAAGGTGTGGAGCCAGTGGTGGGACCAGGCGCCGGGTCAGGGCTGGGGCAATCACGGCGCCTTCCCGATCGCCAACAGCTTCCCGGTGGCGCCGGCCGCCAGGGCGGGAGTCGCGGCGGTGGCCCGGGTGCCCGGGCATCTGGACGTCTTCTGGCCGGGGGCGGATGGGAAGATCTGGTCGGCGTGGTGGGACCAGGCGCCGGGCCAGGGCTGGGGCAACCATGGGGTGTTCCCGATCGCCAACAGCTTCCCCGTGCCACCGGCCGTTGGCGCGGGTATCGCGGCGCTCGGCCGGCTGCCGGGGCATCTGGATGTGTTCTGGCCGGGGGCGGACGGCAAGGTGTGGTCGGCGTGGTGGGACCAGGCGCCGGGTCAGGGCTGGGGCAATCACGGTGTGTTCCCGATCGCCAACGCCTTCCCGGTGGCGCCGGCCGCCGGCGCGGGTATCGCGGCGGTGGCCCGGGTGCCCGGGCATCTGGACGTCTTCTGGCCCGGGGCCGACGGCAAGGTGTGGTCGGCGTGGTGGGACCAGGCGCCGGGCCAGGGCTGGGGCAACCATGGGGTGTTCCCGATCGCCAACAGCTTCCCCGTGCCACCGGCCGTTGGCGCGGGTATCGCGGCGCTCGGCCGGCTGCCGGGGCATCTGGATGTGTTCTGGCCGGGGGCGGATGGGAAGATCTGGTCGGCCTGGTGGGACCAGGCGCCGGGCCAGGGCTGGGGCAATCACGGTGTGTTCCCGATCGCCAACGCCTTCCCGGTGGCGCCGGCCGCCGGCGCGGGTATCGCGGCGGTGGCCCGGGTGCCCGGGCATCTGGACGTCTTCTGGCCGGGGGCGGATGGGAAGATCTGGTCGGCGTGGTGGGACCAGGCGCCGGGCCAGGGTTGGGGCAACCACGGTGTGTTCCCGATCGCCAACAGCTTCCCCGTGCCACCGGCCACCGGCGCGGGCATCAGCGCGGTCGGCCGGCTGCCCGGACACCTGGACGTCTTCTGGCCCGGAGTCGACGGGAAGATCTGGTCGGCGTGGTGGGACCAGGCGCCGGGCCAGGGCTGGGGCAATCACAGCGTCTTCCCCATCGCCTGAGCACCGCCGGAGGACAGCGTCGACCGGAGGCGACCACGTGTGGTGCAGGGGGTCCAGGGTCCGGCAGCCGCCCGGGACCAGGACCGTGGTCCCGGTCCCGTACCCACCTCAGGGCCTCCGCTGCGGCCGGCGGGCCGGTGTCAGAATGGATCGAGCACCACAGCCCGGCCGTGCCCCACCGGTCCGGCGGGCCATGAACAGGGAGACGCACAGATGCGCCGGCGCCGACATCCCGAGCAGCCGATGTCCGACAGGCTGCCGGGCGCCGAGGCGTTGCCGTGGACGCGTGACGACGCGCTGGTGGCCGTCGCCGCGGCCGCCCTGGACCTGATCAGCTACACGCTCGGCGGCGCGGGTGGCGGCGATGCCCACGGCGGCGGTGCCACGGTGGGCGGCGTCGTCCTCCTCGTGCTGCCGGCCCTGCCGCTGCTCTTCCGGCGCAGCCACCCGGTGTCGGCGCTCGCCGTCGTCCTGGCCCTGGGCGCGGCGGAGAGCCTCACCACACCGCCGTCGACCCACTTCGGCTTCGCCCTCTCGGTGGCCCTGTACTCGGTGGCCAGGGTCCGCACCGCCCCGGTGACGGCGCTGATGTCCGGCGCGACGGCGGTGGTGACGCTGCTGAGCCAGAGCCAAGGGCGGCTCCCCACGAAGGTCAACGTCCTTTCCGACGTCCTCGCGGTCATGGTCGTGGTCTGCACGGCCGCCGTGGTCAACCGCTGGCAGCAGCAGGTGGCGGCCAATCGCCGGCTGCTCGCCGACCGTGCGGTGGCCGAGGAACGGCGCCGCATCGCCCGGGAGTTGCACGACATCGTGGCTCACCACATCACCACCATGCAGCTGATGGCCGGCGGCGCCCGGGCCAACCTCGGGGGCGACACCGAGGTGGTCCGCGACGCCCTGGTCACCCTTGAGTCCTCCGGGCGGATGGCACTGCGCGAGATGCGCCAACTCCTCGACGTACTGCGGGCCGACGAGGAGCCCGAGACCGTGCCGAGCGCGCCCCAACCCGGCGCCGATGACCTCGACCGCATCGTCGACGAGTCCCGACTCGCGGGCCTGCCGACCGAGTTCAAGGTCAGCGGCCGACCGCGACCACTGCCCCCGACGGTGGGCCTGACCGTCTTCCGGATCGTCCAGGAGGCCCTCACCAACACGCGCAAGCACGCCGGCCCGGCCAGTGCCCACGTCCGGCTGACGTACTGTCCGGACCGGGTCACCGTCGAGGTGCGCGACGACGGCGCGGGCGCCGGGGCGGGCCCGGCCGGTGCGGCGGGTGGAGCCGGTGCCGGGGCGGCGGATCGAACCGGGTACGGTCTGATCGGCATGCACGAACGTGTCGCCCTGCACGGTGGCACCCTGGAGGCCGGGGGGCTCGACACCGGCGGGTACCGGGTGGCCGCGAGCCTGCCGCTGGCACCGGGCGAGGGAGAGGGAGAGGGGCTGCTCCGATGAGCGGATCCACGACGAGCGGCTCCACGGGGAGCGGGTCCACGACGAGTGGCTCCACGGGGAAGATCACCGTACTGATCGCGGACGATCAGCCGCTGGTGCGACGGGGCATGGCGCTGATCCTGGCCCCCGACCCGTCGTTCGAGGTGGTGGCCGAGGCCGAGAACGGCGAACAGGCCGTTGCCCTCGCCCACCGGTTCCGGCCCGACGTCGTCGTGATGGACATCCGGATGCCCGTCCTGGACGGAGTCGCGGCGACCGAGCAACTCGCGAACGCGCTGCCCGAATGCCGGGTGCTGGCCCTGAGCACCTTCGACATGGACGAGTACGTCGTCGCGGCCCTGCGGGCGGGCGCCTACGGATTCCTGCCCAAGGACATCTCGCCGGAGGAACTGACCGCGGCGATTCGCACCGTCCACACCGGCGAGGCCGCCGTCGCACCGCGCCTGCTCACCCGGTTGATCTCCACCTACGTGCGAGCGCCCAGGATCCCGCAGCCGCCCGCCCCGAGCCTGGACGGGCTCACGCCCCGTGAGGTCGAGGTGTGGCGGGTGATGGCCACCGGTCTCGACAACGCCGAGATCTCGCGCGCGCTGGACATCAGCGTCTCCACCGTCAAGAACTACATCACGAGCATCTTCGGCAAGCTCCAGGTGCGCGACCGCGCCCAAGCGGTGATCGCGGCCTACGAGTCCGGTCTGGTCGAGCCCCGGGCGGTGGCCGAGCGCCCGGTCGGGAGGACCGGCACCTCGTAGCGGGCAGCGGGCAGCGGCCGGCACTCGCGGGTCCGGCCGCTGCCCGCTACCCGCCGGCCTCGCCGCTACTGCGCGGCGATCGCCCGCAGCATGTCCAGGCGGGCCGCCCGCCGGGCCGGCCAGACCGCCGCCAGCACCCCGATCGCCAGGCCGAGCAGCAGGAACAGTCCCAGCCGGGCCCAGGGCAGGACGAGTCCGTACTGCGGGAGCGCGGCCTTGCTGAGGCTGCCGCACGCCCAGGCCAGGAAGATCCCGGTGCCGATGCCCAGGACCGCGCCGAAGAGCGAGATCACCACCGACTCCAGCCGCACCATCCGCCGGACGCCCGCGGCGTCGAGGCCGATCGCGCGCAGCAGTCCGATCTCCCGGGTCCGTTCGGAGACCGACATGGCCAGGGTGTTGATGACGCCGAACACGCCGATGACGACGGTCAGTCCGAGCAGCCCGTACATCATGGCGAGCATCGTGTCGATCTGCCCGGCCTGCGCCTTCGTCAGCTGTTCCTGGTTCTGCACCTGGATGAGCGGGCTGTTGCCGAGGGCCGCGCGGACGGCCTGGTCGAGGCCGTCGGTGTCCCGGCCGGACGCGGCCTTGACCAGGATGCTGTCGAACCTGCCTCCGTACGCGTACGGCAGGACGTCGTCCATGGTGCCCACGGCGCCGCCGACGGCCCGGTTCTGCCGGTAGACGCCGACGACGGTCAGGTCCTTCCCGGCGCGGCCGCTGCCCAGGGTGGCCTGGAAGGTGTCGCCCTTCGACAGGCCGGTGGTCTCGGCCATCCGGTCGGAGAGCGCGATCCTGCCGGGGCCGACGTCGGCGAGCGAGCCGCTGCTGAACGTCAGGTCGTAGACCCGGCCGAGCCGCTGCGGGTCCGCGCCGGTGAGGGTGGTGAACTTCCCCCGCGCGCCCAGGCCGGCGTTCGCGAGGGGCACGGACTCCGCGACCCCCGGGACCTCGGCGACCTTCGCGCCGAGCGCGGCGTCGATCCCGGCGAAGCCGGTGTTGGACACCTTGTAGTCCGCGGTCAGGCCTTCCACGGCCGCCGCCCTGAGCGCGGCGTTCATGGAGCTGCCGGTCACGCTCAGGCCCGTGATCAGGGTGAGCCCGATCATCAGGGCGCAGGCGGTGGCGGCTGTGCGGCGCGGGTTGCGCAGCGCGTTCTCCTCGGCGAGCTTGCCGGTGACGCCGAAGAGCCTGGTGGTGACCGCCCCGGCGAGCCGGATCGGCGGCCGGGACAGCAGCGGTGCGCTCACGATGACGCCGGTCAGGGTGAGTGCGGCGCCGAGCGCGGCGGCTTCGAGGTTGCTGTCGCCACCGTTGCGCTGCGCGGAGACGTACAGCAGGGCGAGGACGCCGGCGCCGGTGAGCAGTCCGCCCAGGGTGTTGCGCAGCACCGTGCCGCGTCGGGGCGGCGCCTGGTCGACGGTGCTCAGCGCCTCGACCGGTGCGATCTTCGCGGCCTTGCGGGCCGGCAGCCAGGCGGCGAGGACGGTGACGCCGACGCCGACCAGGAGGGAGCGGACGAGCGAGTCCGGGGAGACGACCAGGGGGCCGTCCGGCAGTCCCGCGCCGCCAGCGTTGAGGAGGGGCCGCATGGCGGCGGCGATCCCGAGCCCGAGCGCGATTCCGGCCGCGGAGGCGGCGAGTCCGACGAGCGCGGCTTCGACGAGGACGGCCCGGACGACCTGGCGGCGCGAGGCGCCCACGGCGCGCAGCAGCGCGGTCTCCCGGCTCCGCTGGGCGATCAGCATGGTGAAGGTGTTGGCGATGACGAAGATCCCGACGAACAGCGCGAGCCCGGCGAAGGCCAGGAGCATCCGGGTGAGCTCCTTGGTGTTCTCGGCGATCCGCTCCGCCTGCTCGCGCGCGAGCTGTGCCCCGCTGGTGACGGTGATGCCGTCGCTGGGCAGCAGCGCGCGGATCCGGCCGGTGAGTTCCTGGTTGTCGGTGCCGGGTGCGGACGTGACGGCCAGCTCGTCGAACCGGCCCGGCTGGAGGAAGAGGCGCTGGGCGGTGGCGGTGTCGAAGAGGGTGAGGCTGCCGCCCGCGGTGACGCGCGGGTCGTCGGTGTCGACGGTGCCGACCAGCTTCATGGTGAGGGCGGGGCCCTGGACGGCGAAGCGCACGGAGTCGCCGACGGCGTACCCGGCCTTCTCGGCGGTGCGCCGGTCCAGGGCCAGCTCGCCGTCGGCGGCGGGGCCGCGTCCGGCGCTGAGGGGGAACCGGCTGTCGCGGCCGGTGCCCGGGGTGTCCGGTGTGTAGTTGGTCGCCAGGTTCTGCCAGCCGTTGTCGGCGTTCACCGGTCGGCCGTCCTTGGCGGCGAGGGTGGCGGTGCCGTCGACGGTGGCGTGCACGGAGGTGACGCCGGGTACGGCGCGGACGCGGTCGGCGAGGTCGGCGGTCAGCACCGTGGACCGGGCGTCGGCGTCTGAAGTAGCCGTAGTGGCGGTGTCCGTGCCGTCGGTACCCGGCCGGGAGGCGGCCTGGACGGATACGGCGACGTCCTTGAGGTTCCTGGCGGAGGCGCCGCGGAGGGCCTCGGTGACGGTGTCGCCGAAGACGAGCGTGCCGGCGACGAAGGCGACGCCGAGCATGATCGCGAGGGCGGTCATGGCCAGTCGGGCTTGGTGCGCGAAGACGTTGCGCAGGGCTGTACGCAGCATGGCGGAGGTCCCGGTTCCAGGGAGGGGGCGCGGCCCAGGCCGCAGGGGGCGGGCGACGGCGGGGCAGGGGCAGTGGTGCGTGCGGGCGGGTCCGGTCAGCTGGTGCGGGCCGTGGCGTCGAACTGCCGCATCCGGTCCAGGACGCCTTCGGCGGTGGGGGCGAGCAGTTCGTCGGTGAGCCGGCCGTCGGCGAGGAAGACCACCCGGTCGGCGTGGGCGGCGGCCGCCGGGTCGTGGGTGACCATCACGACGGTCTGGCCCCACTCCCGTACGGAGTCCCGCAGGAATCCGAGGATCTCGGAGCCGGCGCGGGAGTCCAGGTTGCCGGTCGGCTCGTCCGCGAACACGATCTCCGGGCGGGACGCGAGGGCGCGGGCCACGGCGACGCGCTGCTGCTGGCCGCCGGACAGCTGGGCGGGGCGGTGGCCCAGCCGCCCGGAGAGGCCGACGGTCGCCACGACCGTGTCCAGCCAGGCCCGGTCCGGTGTGCGGCCCGCGATGGCCAGCGGAAGCGTGATGTTCTCCAGCGCCGTCAGGGTGGGGAGCAGGTTGAACGCCTGGAAGACGAAGCCGAGGCTGTCCCGGCGCAGCCGGGTGAGCTGCCGGTCGTTCAGGCCGGACAGCTCGGTGTCGCCGATCCGGGCGGAGCCGGAGGAGACCGAGTCGAGACCGGCCATGCAGTGCATCAGCGTCGACTTGCCGGAGCCGGACGGGCCCATGATCGCGGTGAACCGGCCGCGCCCGAACTCCACCGAGACCGAGTCCAGGGCGACGACCCGGGTCTCGCCCTCGCCGTAGACCTTGCACAGTCCGGTGGCCCGGGCGGCGGCGTGGCCGGTGGGTCCGGTGGATCCGGCAGACCGGGCAGACCGGGCAGACCGGGCAGACCGGGCAGGCTCGGCAGCTCCGGCAGGGGAGTGGGCGTTGGCGGGCGCGGGTGTCGACATGTCAGCTCCGGTGCGGCGAGGAGGGGGTGAGGCGGATGCTTCTCATCCTCGATGCGCCGCGCCGCCCGACCGTCGGCCCCAGGGCGTGAACGGGGTGCCTGCCGAAGGTCGGGCCCGGGGGTGCGCGTACTCCCCGGGGCGTACGGCGGCTCTGACCTTCGGCAGAGGCGGGCCGGGCTGTCGGCCCGTCGGGCCGGAACCGGCCCGCTCGCCGTCGGGCAGGGCGTGGCGGAAGTGGCGGAAGTGGCGGAACACTCCAAGATCCACTTGTGATCGTTGTCCCCTGGCACGCCTCCTCCGCACGTCAGCGCTGTCGCAGACTGGCAGGGCGCGACGACCCGCCCGGTCTCCGCGTCCCTGTCCGACCGACCGACCCAAGGACTGCCATCGTGACGCGGCGCGTTCTCACTCCCCGCAACCGGGGTTTCCTCTTCCTCGACTCGCACCCGGAGGGCTGCCGGCGGGTGGTGGCCGACATGTGGCAGGCTTGCCCCGCTCCTGCGGACACGTCGGACGGCGGGGCGTCGGAGGGCGCCGGGTCGGTGGCGCTGGTCATCGGCTCCTCCGCCGGGTACGGCCTCGCGGCCACGCTCGCCGGGCTCAAGCGCGCCGGGATCCGCGGCATCGCGGTGTCCTTCGAGAAGGCCCCCACCGAGCGGCGCACCGCCACGGCGGGCTGGTACCGCACCGCCGCCACCGCCGACATCGCCCGCACCGCCGGGCGGGACCTGGTCTTCCTCAACGGCGATGCCTTCTCCGACACGATGAAGGAGCAGGTCGCCGACCTCGTCGAGCGGCGCTTCGGCGGCCGGCTGGACTACCTGGTCTACTCGGTGGCCGCGCCCCGGCGCACCGACCCCGGCACCGGCACGACGTACGCCTCCGTCCTCAAGCCGATCGGCCGGGCGAACCGCACCAGGACCCTGCTCTTCGACGACCAGGGCGTCCCCGAGGTCCGCGAGGTCGAGACCGGGCCGGCCGAGGGCGATGACGTCGAGCAGACGGTGGCCGTCATGGGCGGGGCGGACTGGGAGCGCTGGATCGACCACCTCGCCGCCCGGGACCTGCTCGCCGACGGCTTCACCACCGTCGCGCTGTCCTACATCGGCTCGCCGCTGACCGCGGCGATCTACCGGCAGGGCACCATCGGCGCGGCCAAGGCCCACCTGGAGGCCACCGCCCGCACCCTGGACGAGCGGCTCGGCAAGACCGTGGGCGGCCGGGCGGTGACCTCCGTCAACGGCGCTGCCGTCACCCAGTCCTCCACCGCGATCCCCGGCATCGCCCTCTACACCGGCCTGCTGCGCGGCGTCCTCGGCGACGGTCTCGTCCCGCCGATCCGCCAACTCGCCGCCCTGTGGGACCAGCTCACCGGCACCGCCCCGCTCACCACGGACGACGAGGGCCGGATCCGCCTGGACACCTTCGAACTGACCGACGACGTCCAGGCCGCCGTCGCCGAACGCTGGGAGGCCGCCACCACCGACACCATCGCCGACCTCGCGGACGTCGACTGGTTCCGTGCCGAAGTCCGCCGCCTGTACGGGTTTTCCGTGCCCGGCACCGACTACGCCGCCGAGGTCGACACCGACGTGCCCTGGCCCGACCACACCTCCTGACCCGGTCGTGGACCGACTGCGGCGCCCTCTCGTGTCCACCGACACGAGGGGGCGCCGCGGTCCGCCCGGGGGAGGGCGAAGGGGACGGTCAGCCGTAGTAGTTGTGGATGTTGTAGATGATGTTGTTCCGGAAGTAGTGGCCCTGCACGTCGTAGAAGTTGCCGCCCCGGATGGTCAGGCCGACACCGTCGGGCTCGGAGTCGACGCGCGGGGCCGACGGGCTGGCGACGTTGTTGCCGCGGGGCACTCCCTGCGGGGCCGTCGACTCGGCGGCGTACGTCAGGCTCTCGGACGTCAGGATCTGGCCGGTGCCGGCGTCGCGCCAGGCCTGGACCATCAGGCCGTCACGGCCGTTGTAGGCGATCGACGGGGCGGCGTTGGTGTTGGTGTTCCGGATCTGCTGCCAGTTGTTGTCCCACTGCCAGTAGCGGACGTTCAGGCCCTGGCGGTAGATGCGGTTGTCGGTGCCGCGGTGGAGGACGGTCAGGCGGTTGTCGGGCGAGGTCGAGGCTCCGGCCCCGGACTCCGTGCGGGCGCCGCCCGGCAGTTCGGACCAGGGGCTGAAGTTCCGGTTCACGCCCATGGTGGCGTGGTAGATGCGCTCGTTGGCGCCGACGACGATGAAGTGCAGCAGGTCCGGGGAGGCCGCGATGGCCGGGCTCAGGTTCGATCGGCCGGCCGAACCGGAACCGCCGATGTTCTGGGTGCTGAACTGGATGGCCCGGTTCCAGTACCAGCGCCGGTGGTTGGGCTCACCGGGGTTGGCGAGGTTCTGGCCCCAGACGTCGCCGTTCTGCCCGGTGTGCCAGATCCAGAGCTCGCCGCGGTACGAGGTGATCGAGGGCGCGGCGTAGGTGACGCCGCCGATGTGGTTGAACCCGGCGCCGTCGACGTTGAACCAGAGGGCGTTGTCCTGGCCCCGGATGACCTCGACGTGGCTCCCCAGGTAGTACGCCATCGCCGGGGAGTCGGGCGTGCTGGCGTTGTGGTCCGCCTCCTGCCAGGGCGTGACCGCGCCGGCCGGGGCTGTGCTCGCGAACACGGCGGCCAGCGCGGTGAGGAGGACGGCCACCATGGTGGCGAGCCTGGAGGACCTGCGGCGATGCGGTGGGGTGAGAGGTCGTGGGGTGTGCGGTAGCGCGGTCATTGTCTGCTGCCCTTCTCGCCCGTGGGCCCACGACGTGTGTGGCCCCGGAGCGATGACGCGTGGTGTGGCTCGGATCCGACGACGGACCCGCACGGGGTGTGGTCCCCGGCGGGCGCGGAGCCGCTCGACGGAGAGGCTGCCAGCAGGACGGGCCGCGGCACATCGGTCATCTGACTTACTGATCGGCTCCGGGGCCGCTGGGCCCGGAGCGGTTCACACCTGTGCCATGCCGCCGTCCGCGAAGAGTTCGACGCCGGTGATGAAGCTGGAGGCGTCGCTGGAGAGGAAGACCGCGGCTTTCCCCATCTCGCGCGGGTCGGCGATCCGTCCGGTCGGGTTGCCCTCTCCTATGGTTCTGACGGCGGCGTCGACGTGGTCGGCTCCCTGGGCCATCGCCAGTGCGCCGCGCAGGGAGTCGGTGTCGACCGCGCCGGGGCTGAGGATGTTCATCCGGATGCCCGATCCCTTGGTGTCCTGGATCCAGGCCCGGATGAAGTTGCGTACCGCGGCCTTCGAGCCGCCGTACAGGCTCATCCCGCGCGGAGGCCGGATGGACGCCGTGGAGCCGATGATGACGACGGTGCCGCCGGGCGGCAGCAGCGCGAGCGCGGGCTGGACGGTGAAGAGGACGCCCTTGGCATTGACGTTGAAGGTCCGGTCGAACTGCTCCTCGGTGATGGCGCCGAGTGGGGCGTGCGCGCCTATGCCGGCGTTGGCCACGACCGCGTCGAGTCGCCCGTGACGCTCCTTCACCTGTCGGTAGGCGGCCTCCATGTCCGCGAGCCTGGTGACGTCGGCCACGATCCCCGAGCAGTTCGGCCCGATCGCCGCGACCGCCTCGTCGAGCGCCTCCTGGTGCAGGTCGGTGATGACCACGCGGGCGCCGTTGGCGACGAACTCCTGGGCGATGCCCAGGCCGACCCCGGACGCGCCGCCCGTGACGACGGCGACCTTGTCTGCGAGCGAGAGGCTCATCTTCCTTCTCCTCTGGATGAGTGGACTGCCATGTGCCGCGTTCGCGGCGGGAGCCGTGCGGATGAAAGCCCGGGGGTGTGACGGGAATGTGGATCGGGGGCACGCGTGTGCTCGTGTGCGGCGGATGCGGGGCCGCATGCCCTAGAGTGGAAGTGGAGGCGCCTCCAGTTCCCTTTGACTGTAAGTGGAGGCGTCGCCGGTTAGCAAGCCCGGGACGACAGGAGACCGCGGATGGCCAGAGAGACAGGACGCCCGCTACGGGCCGACGCGCAGCGCAATCGGGACAAGATCCTCTCGGCCGCCGTGCGCGTCTTTGCCGAGGACGGGCTGGAGGCGCACCTGGAGCGCATCGCCAAGGAGGCCGGCGTCGGCTCCGGCACGCTCTACCGCAACTTCCCCACCCGGGAGGTCCTCATCGAGGCCGCCTACCGCAACGAGCTGATCCGGCTGTGCGACGCGGCCCCCGACCTGTTGGCCGCGCTGGCCCCGCGCGAGGCCCTGCGCGCCTGGACGGGCCGCTTCATCGACTACGCGACCGCCAAGCTCGGCATGGCCGACGCCCTGCGCGCCCTCGTCGAATCCGGCGTCAACCCCTACGCCGAGAGCCACGAGATGATGATGGCCGCCCTGACCTCACTCCTGGCCGCCGGCGTCGAAGCCGGCACCATCCGCTCCGACATCGGCGCCACCGACATGTTCGCCGCCCTCACCGGCATCGCCCTCACCTCGGGAAAGCCGGAGCAGCGAGAGCAGGCCGAACGCCTCCTCGACCTCACCCTGGACGGCCTGAGCACCGACCGGCGCTGACAGGACCGGCGCTGACAGGACGAGTACGTCGTCTCCAGCGACGGGAAGACCTCCGGCCGGGCGCGCTTCCGCCGCGGTCGGATGGCCCGGAGTGGACGGCGGCGTCAGGCCTGGCGGTGGGCAGAGACCGTGAGCCGGTCGGCGAACGCGACGACGAGGTCCCGGAGTTCGTCCGGCCGCTCGATGACGAACGGCCGGTCGAGCGAGGCGAGGACGGGAGGCAACCAGTCGAGCCGCTCTGCTCTCAACTCGACGCGGAGCCAGCGCTCGGCGTGCGGATCCGCGCCCTCCGCAGCGGGCTCGGGCTCCTCCATGCTCGCGATACCGGCGGGCAGCCGGGTGCGGATCCGCTCGACCGTCCCGTGGATACGCAGGGTCACCTCGTGCCGGTACGCCGCCTTGGCGAGCCCCGACAGGACGCGCTGTGCCGGATCGAGCCCGGCGGGCGGCTCGAAGGAGCCCGGCAGCGCCCTCGCGTCCTCGATGCGGTCGAGCCGGAAGGTCCGGTCCTCGCCGATCCCGGGATCGGTGCCCGTGACGTACCACCGGCCCGAGTGGGTGACGATCCCGTACGGGTGCAGCGTGCGTTCGCTGCGTCGGCCGTCCCCGGCGGTGTACCTGATCGAGACCGGGCGGCGGTGGCGCACCGCGTCGGCGACGGCGAGCAGGACCCCGGTCTCCGGAGTGGCCGACTCCCCGGCCGGAGCCGTGAAGGCGAGGGATTCCATGACGGCGTCGAGCCGGCGGGCCAGACGCTCGGGCAGCGCCCGGCGGATCTTGGCCGCGGCCGTCTCGCCCGCTGTCCCGGTCGCGGTCCCGGTCGCCGTCAGCAGCCCCGTCCGGCGACCGGCGACGAGGCCGAGCAGCACGGCGAGCGCCTCGTCGTCGTTGAGCATGAGCGGAGGCAGGCGGTACCCGGGCGCGAGCCGGTACCCGCCGTAGCGGCCCCGGACCGCCTCGACGGGGATGTCGAGGTCGACCAGGTGGCCCACGTACCGCCGCACGGTGCGCCCGTCGACGCCGAGCCGGTCGGCGAGTTCGGCCACCGTCCTGATGCCGCCCGACTGCAGGAGTTCCAGGAGGGTGAGCACGCGGCTGGTGGGTCGGGCCATGTCCACGAGCCTAGCCCTGATACCGGACCGATTCTGTCCACTATCTGCTCTAGCGTCCGGGGTGCGACCGCTTCACCAGCGGTTTCACCAACTTGAGGAGAGAGCACCATGGACTTCGTTTCGATCCGGATCATCACCGGCGACATCGCGCGCCTCGTCGACTTCTACGAGCGGGCCACCGGAGTGAGGGCGGACTGGTCCACCGAGGACTTCGCCGAACTGCGCACCGCCGGCGCGACCCTCGCGATCGGCAGCACCCGCACCGTGGCACTGTTCGCACCCGGCTCGGCCCGTCCGGCCGACAACAACACCGTGATCATCGAATTCCTCGTCGCCGACGTGGACGGCGTGTACCGGAACCTGGCCGACTTCGTGACCGACTTCGTGACCGAGCCCACCACGATGCCCTGGGGCAACCGGTCGCTCCTGCTCCGCGACCCCGACGGCAACCTCGTCAACTTCTTCACCCCCGTCACTCCGGCGGCCATCGAGAAGTTCGCTCGCTGACGGCAGCCCGGCCACCGGGGCAGGGCCCGGTTTCATCCGGGCGCGGCTGGGCGGGGCCGCTCTCACCGCCTTGTCGGGGCGGTGACCGTCAGATCATTGCCGGTCAGGTCGCAGCTGGCCGCCCACAGACGCGCGGCGGTCGTGGGGTCGGCGAGGTGGGGCCAGAGGGGTTCGGTCGTGGGCATGCCGCGCAGCCCGAACGCCCGGGGGCTCCACATCTGGCCGCCGCGTACGCCCGGGTCGAGCACGGCCCGGACGGCGGGCCATGCGGCGGCGTCCTTGCCCTGGACGACGAGGCCGAGCGGGAGACGGCTCAGCCGCTCGCCGGTCGTCCGGACGTGGACCGGCGGGCGCGAAGGGGTCAGGGCGTCGAGCGCGCCGCCGGGATGGATGAGCACGCTCAGCGTCGTGCTGCCGACGGCGCGCAGGCGGCGGTCGAGTTCGACGGCGAAGAGCATCTGGGCCAGCTTGGAGCGGGCGTAGGCCCGCTTGGGCCGGTAGTCGCGCGCGCTCTGGAGGTCGTCGAGGTCCAGGCGTTCGGACTTGGCGGCGAAGCTGCCGGTGGTGACGATCCGGCTCCCCGGAGTCGCCGTGAGCAGGGGGGCCAGGTGGTGGGTCAGCGCGAAGTGCCCCAGGTGGTTGGTCGCGAACATCAGCTCGTGGCCGCCCGTGGTCTCCCGGCGCGGTGGATGGTCGAGCGCCACCCCGGCGTTGTGGACGACCGCGTCGAGGCGGTCCAGCCCGAGCGCGTCCACGGACGCCTTGAGCGAAGCGGGATCGGCCAGGTCCAGGGGCACGTGCCTCACCCTGGCGCCGGGGACGCGCGAGCCGATGGATGCGATCGCGCCTTCGGCCTTCGCCCTGTCGCGGCTGCCGAGGACGACCGTGGCCCCGGTGCCGGCGAGCTGCTCGGCGACGAAGTACCCGATACCCGCGTTGCCGCCGGTGACCAGGAAACTCCTTCCCTCGGCGCGGGGCAGCCGGTGGACGTCCCACAGCGGGACTCGGGGTGCGGAAGGCATGGCGGGCTCCTGGAGGCTCGGAGTGCTTCGGCGTGGCTCGGACGGGTCCGGAGACGGTCCGGAGACGGGCGGGTCCGCACCATCACGGCCGGTCACGCCCGGTTCCCACAGTCCCGGGCGCCGCTTACATCCCACCGACAGGCCGCTGTCCCCGCTGACAGCCGACCGGCAGCGCGCGGGCCCGGGAAGCCGCCGGGCGCTACAGCTTCACCGCCCCTACCCCGGCCGCCGGCGCCCCGCGCCCGCTGCGCGACCCGGACGCGCCGGAGGCGGACGAGGACGCCGCCGGAGCCGGACGAGGACGCCGACGGAGGCCGGCAGGCCTTGGCCTAGACCGCGACGAACTCCGCTTCCGGCACCGGCCGTCCCGGACCCGCCGCTCGCGGTGCCGCGCTCGACGGGCTCTTCAGCAGCAGGGCGCAGGCCAGCGCGGCCAGCAGGGCGAGGCCGGCGGAGACCAGCAGGCACAGCCGCATGCCGTCCAGGAAGGAGTTGCTCAGCGCGGTCAGGGCCTGTCCCGTGGCGGGGCCGAGGTCGAGTCCGGCGACGGCTCCCAGGCCGTGTTCGCGGGCGGCGTCCAGGACGCGCGCGCCGGTCTGGGCCGGGACGCCGGCGTTCGCGAGCTGTTCGGGCAGGGCGTTCAGAGCACGGGTGGTGAGCAGTACGCCGAGGACGGCGGGGCCGAGCGCGGCGCCGACCTGGCGGATCGCGTTGTTGCCTGCCGCGGCCATCCCGGCCAGGTGGAAGGGAACGGCGGAGACCGCGGAGGCGGTCATCGGGGTGAGCACCGCGCCCATGCCGAGTCCGAGCAGTACCAGCCGCCAGGCCAGCGCCGCGTAGGAGGTGTGGGCGTCGACGCCGGTCAGGGCGAACATCGCGGCGGCGATCAGCACCAACCCGGAGGTGATCAGCACCCTCGGCGAGATCCGGTGCATCAGCCGTCCGACAGGGAGGCCCGCCACCAGCGAGGTGCCGGACACCAGTACCAGCCGCAGTGCCGCCTGCATGGTGCTCAGGTGCTGGACCAGGCCGAAGTACAGGCTGAGCACGAAGAAGAAGCCGATCAGGCCGAGGAAGCTGACCGCGGCCACCAGTGCGGTGGCGGTGAACGCGGGGCTGCGGAA
The DNA here is from genome assembly GCF_042796115.1 of Kitasatospora sp. NPDC056446. Lineage (NCBI taxonomy): Bacteria > Bacillati > Actinomycetota > Actinomycetes > Kitasatosporales > Streptomycetaceae > Kitasatospora > Kitasatospora sp. NPDC056446. Next base: position 161,190 of record NZ_JBHTRF010000001.1, read on the forward strand.
CAGCGCCAGGTCCAGCATCGGGCCGGCGCTGCGGAGTTCCACCAGGACGAAGGCTCCGGTGGCGACCGCGCCGAGCGTCAGTGCGGTGATCACAGCGGGTTCGGAGAAGCCGTCCGCGCCGCCCTCGATGACGCCGTAGACCAGCGCGGTGACGGCGACGGCGGCGGTGATCTGGCCGGGCCAGTCGAGCCGGCGGCCGTGCGGGGCGCGCGAGTCGGGCAGCCGGAACGCGGCGGCGGCCAGCAGGGCCACGGCGAGCGGTATCGGCAGCAGGAAGATCCAGCGCCAGGCGGTGTGCTCCAGCAGGGCGCCGGCGATCAGCGGGCCGGCGGCGAGCGGGGCCGTCAGGCTCATCGCCCAGAGGCCGATGAACTTGCCCCGCTCACGGTGGTCGGGCACGGCATGGCTGATCAGCGCGAGTGTGGTGGGCAGCAGGGCGGCGGCGCCGATGCCGGAGACCGCCTGCCCGACCCACAGTGCCTGCACCGAGCCGGACAGCAGCGAGATCACGGCGCCCAGCGCACAGAAGGTCATGCCGGTCTGGAAGACCTTCTTGCGGCCGTGGACGTCGCCCCAGACACCGGTGGTCAGGATCAGCGCGGCCATCGGCAGCACGAACGCGTCCGACACCCAGGACAGTTCGGAGGTCGACGCGCCCAGCGCGCGCTGGATCGCCGGCAGGCTCACCGACACGGTGGTGACGGGCAGGTAGGCGACGAAGACACCCAGGCAGGCCATGACGAGCGTGGCGGCCCGTCCGGCCCTGAGGTCCGGCGTCGTTGCGGAGTTCACGGAGTTGTTCCTTCGGCTGCTGCGGGGGAGGCCCCGCGTTCTCGGAGCGCCGCCGGGAGCGTGCGCCCGCTCCCGGGGGCGACGGCCGACGGCAGCCGCCCGTGGAGCCGCCGATCAGCTTCTCCCCGAAGCACCCGAAACCCGCAGCCGATCCCACCAGGCGTCACAGAACCTCCGCCTGTACGGCCGGCAGTGCGATCATTCCTCCATGGCTGATGATCTGGACCACAAAATCATCCACGGTTTGACGTGCGCGCCCAGGGTCTCGTTCCGGCGGCTCGGGGAGGTCATCGGCGTGTCCGAACAGACCGTGGCGCGCCGCTACGCCGTCCTGCGGCGGGACGGCGTGCTGCGCGTCGTCGGACTGGGCAACCTGAACGCCGACGGCCAGGCGGAGTGGATCGCCCGGCTGCGCTGCCGACCCGATGCGGCGGCACCGCTGGCCCAGTCACTGGCCCGCCAGTCCGAGGTGGCGTACGTCGGCATCGCCTCCGGCGGCTCGGAGATCATCTGCATCATCCGGTCCCCCGCCGGAACCGACCGTGACGACCTGCTGCTGCGCCGGCTGCCGCGAGCGGGCGCGGTCCTGGACGTGAACCTCGACCTGGTCGTGCGCATCTACGGCGGACCCGGAACCGCGCCCCGGAGCGACCCCGACGCCTCGCTCACCCCCGAACAGGTGCGGCGGCTGACCTCCGGCCACCCCGCCCCGGCAACGGCTCCGTCGACGCCCCTGGGTGAACAGGACCTGCCGCTGCTGCGCGCGCTCGCCGAGGACGGCCGGGCCACCCATACCCACCTGGCCGAGGTCACCGGCTGGTCCAAGCCCCGGGTCGCCCGTCGCCTGGAGGCACTGGAGGCAGCCGGCTCGCTCACGTACGACGTCGACACCCTGCCCGAGCGCCTCGGCTACCGGCTCAACGCCACCCTGTGGCTGCAGGTCGACCTGCCGAGGCTGCACCAGGTCGGCGAGGAGGTCGGCGGCCACAACGAGTGCGTGTTCGTCGCCGCGATCAGCGGACGCCACAACCTCATGGCCGTGGTCGCCTGCCGGGACACCCCCGACTTCTACCGTTACCTCACCGGCCGCCTGGCCCGCGTCGAGGGCATCCGCGGCTACGAGATCAGCGTCCGGGTGAACCGGTTCAAGCAGTCGGCCTCACTCATCCACCATGGGCGGCTGATCCCCCCGGCACTCGTGTGACACCGGCGCCGGGCTCCCGGCCCGGGTGGCTTCGGGCCGGGGCGGTTCCCGTCAGGACAGCAGGCCGGCCCGGTAGGCGAGGACCGCTGCCTGTACCCGGCTGTCCGTGCCCGTCTTCTCCAGGACGGCGCTGACATGGCTCTTCACCGTGCCCACGCCGATGCCCAGCTGACGGCCGATCTCCGCGTTGGCCAGACCCTGGCCCAGCAGGACGAGCACGTCGAGCTCTCGGCCGGTGAGTGCCGCCAGCCGCTGCGCGGGTACGGAACGGCAGGCCGCCGACACCCCCTCGGACTCCGGCCGTCCGGCGTCGCCGTCGAGCATGTGCCCGATGACGGTGCGGGTGACCTTGGGCGACAGGACGGCGTCGCCCGCGGCGGCGGACCGTACCGCGCTGATCAGCTCCTGCGGGCCCTCGTCCTTGAGGAGGAAGCCGGTCGCCCCGGACCGCAGCGCCCGGGTCACGTTCGTCTCGTCGCCGAACGTGGTGAGCATGACGACCTGCGGCCGGGGGTGCAGGGCGAGCAGCCGTTCGATCGTGGCGAGCCCGTCGAGCACGGGCATCCGGATGTCGACCAGGGCCACGTCGGGGCGGGTCTCGGCGGCGACCCGTACGGCCTCCTCGCCGTTCGCGGCCTCACCGACCACCTCGATGCCCTCGGCATGGCGCAGGATCAGCCGGACGCCGTGCCGGATCAGCTCCTCGTCGTCGGCGAGCAGGACCCGGATCGGGCGGTGGCCGGAAGCGGCAGGGTCGGTCAACGGAACTCCCATGGAGGTGTGCGCGACACCAGGGGCACGGTGAAGCGGTCGATCGCGGTCAACGTATCGTCACGGAAGCAGTAGCGGGTGATCCGGAGCCGGTCGGGGTCGCCAGCCGGGTCTATGGCCGCAGCGCGGGTGGACCCCGTGGCGCCGGTGGACTCCGTGGTGTCCGCGGGCTTTGTGGAGTCCACGGCGTCCGCGAAGGTGGACGTCGAGTACATACAGCTCGTCACGGCTTCCGGGCGGGCGGGCTCCCGGCCCGTCGCCGCCGCGCGCGCCACCGTGTTGTCCCCGTACACGGCCTCCTCCACCATCGCGCGGGACATCCCGATCCGGGGCGGTTCGGGCCGGTGGGTGTCGGAGTCCGGGAACGCCTGGGAGACCAGGAAGACGCCGCACATCATCATCACGCCCACGCCGATCAGGCCGAGGAACCCCCCGAGGGCGCGCACGGCACGGCGGCGGCGGCCACCGGCGGGCGAGCCGTGAACGGGCGAGTGGCGGGCGGCCGAACCGGGTGGTGATGCCCCGCCCGCCCCGGTGGAGTCTCCGGCGGCCGAACCCGTTGCCGGACCCGGTCGCGCCGGGATCCGCGCCGTCACCGCGAAGCCGCCCGCCGCCGTCGGGCCCGCCTCCAGCGTGCCGCCCAGCAGCGCCACGCGCTCCCGCAGCCCGACCAGGCCGCTCCCCGACCCGAGACCGTCCAGCGGGGCCACCGGCGGACGCCCGTTGCGCACGAGCACGTCCACCCGGTCGTCGGTGTGCGTGACCGCCACGGTGACCAGGGCCCCGGCGGCGTACCGGTGCACATTGGTCAGCGCCTCGCGTACCACCCGGTGCACCGCGCGCCGCACCACGGCCGTGCGGCCGTCCAGGTCCGGCCCCTCCCAGGTGAGCTCGACGGCGATCCCGCCGGCCCTCGACTCCTCGGTCAGCGCCTCGACATCGGCCCGGGTGCCGGTGCTGTCGGTCAGCGCGTCGGTCCCGGTGTCCCGCCCCAACGGGCCCAGGACACCGAGGACCTCACGCAGCTCCCGCATCGCGTCCGAGACGGTCCGGCGCACCAGTGCCGCCTCGTCGCGCAGCTCGGGCGACTTCTTCTGCAGTGCCATCTCCAGGCCGCCGGCGTGCAGCGAGATCAGGCTGAGCCGGTGGCCCAGCAGGTCGTGCATCTCGGCGGCGATCCGGGACCGCTCACGGGTCCGCGACTCGCTCTCCGCGAGCCAGCGGGCCGCCTCCGCCGCCGCGGCCCGCTCCCGCAGCGCCCGCAGCAGCCGGTCCTCCTGCCCGCCCGCGATGCCGAGGAGCCCCGGCACGATCAGCGTGGTCGCGGCGAGCACCGCGCCGAGCGCCAGCCCGAACGGGTGGCTGCCGAGGCCGGCGCCCGGGGCGGACACCGCGCACACCACCGTCGTGAGCATGGTCGAGGCCAGTAGGACACCACTGCGCCGCCGGGGAGCCGACAGCCGCCTGGCCGTGCTGTACGCGGTCATGGCGGCCGGCAGCCCGGCGCCGGGCAGCAGGCCCAGGACGGCGGAGACGCCCAGCAGACTCGTCGTGGGGTAGCGGCGGCGGACCGCGAGCAGCGTGAGGGTGACGCCACCGAGCAGCAGCTGGACCTCCCCGGACGGCCCCCGGCCCCGCAGGATCACCTGGGTGATCAGCATCAGCAGCGCGCCGCCGGCCACCTCCGCGAGCACGCGCCACACCCCCCGGCCCTGTGTGCCGGGAGCCGCGGACGTGTTTCGGGAGACGGAGGCCATCGGCCCATTCTCGGGGGCCGCACCGCCGCTCCGGATACGACCTGGGGATGAGCTGCTCCTCTGCCGAAAGCCAGAGGGGCGGCCCCGGCGCGCGCCGTGGCCCTCGGCGCGCCCGGGCGCGCCGAGGGCCGGAAGGACGGGCGCGGTCAGATGGTCGTGGCGTCGATGACGAAGCGGAAGCGGACGTCCCCGGCGAGGACCCGCTCGTAGGCCTCGTTGACCTGGTTGGCGCGGATCGGCTCGATCTCGGCCGCGATGCCGTGCTCGGCGCAGAAGTCCAGCATCTCCTGGGTCTCGGCGATGCCGCCGATGCCCGAGCTGCTCATGCTGCGGCGGTTGCCGTACAGCGACTGGAGGGTGACCTGCACCGCCTCCTCCGGCAGGCCGACGTTGACCATGGCCCCGCCGGTGCGCAGCAGGGAGAAGTAGGCGGCGAAGTCGAGCGGGGCGGAGACGGTGTTCAGGATGAGGTCGAAGGTGCCCGCGAGCCCTTCGAAGGTCGCCGGGTCGGCGGTGGCGTGGTAGTGGTCGGCGCCCAGCCGCAGGCCGTCGTCCTTCTTGCGCAGGGACTGGGACAGCACGGTGACCTCGGCGCCGAGCGCGTGCGCGATCTGCACGCCCATGTGGCCGAGCCCGCCGAGGCCGACGACGGCGACCTTCGTCCCGGGGCCCGCGTGCCAGTGCCGCAGCGGGGAGTAGGTGGTGATGCCCGAGCACAGCAGCGGGGCGGCGGTGTCCAGCGGCAGGGCGTCGGGGACGCGTACGACGTAGTTCTCGTCGACGACGATCTTCTGCGCGTAGCCGCCGTAGGTGGTCTGCCCGTCCTTGCCGACGGAGTTGTACGTCCAGACCGGGCCGCCGCCGGTGCAGTACTGCTCCAGGCCGGCCTCGCAGTTGTCGCAGGTGCGGCAGGAGTCGACCATGCAGCCGACGCCGACCCGGTCGCCGACCCGCAACGCCGTCACGCTGGGGCCGGTCTCGGCGACGGTCCCGGTGATCTCGTGCCCGGGGACCATGGGGAAGGTCGCCGAGCCCCAGCCTTCGGAGACCTGGTGGATGTCGGAGTGGCAGATGCCGACGAAGGCGATGTCGATCAGTACGTCGTGCTCGCCGACGGCGCGGCGTTCGATGGTGGTGCGTTCCAGCGGGGCCTTGGCGGCGGGGGCGGCGTAGGCGGCGACGGTGGTCGTCATGAGGGTTCGTCTCTTTCGCTGTCAGGTCCGTGAGGTTCTGTCAGGAGCGTACGTCGGTGCGGAGACGGACCTGTGGCGGACCTGGGGCGGTGCGGAGGCGGTACCGGGGTGGCAGCCTGCTCTGCGGTCTGCGGTCTGCGGTCGGCCGGTCACCGGTACCGGAGTTCCGGGAGCTCGGGCCGGATCAGGCGTGACGACGCTCCGGCGAAGGCGTCCGGGTGCCGTGGGTTTCGGCGATCAGGGCGAGCAGGGCCTCGGCCACCGGGCCGGGGCGTTCCTGCATGGCGACGTGGCCGGTGTCGGGGAGGGTGAGGAGGCGGGCCTCGCGGAAGGCCGCGTAGGCGCGGGGCGCGGTGCGGAAGGGGACGAGGCGGTCCTCGCGGCCGTAGACGAGCAGGGTGGGGGCGGTGATCCGCCGGGCCTGCTGCCACGGCGAGGACGGGCCCCGGCGCAGGAAGGTGCGGACGAGTGCGCGGACGCCCGCGGGCAGCATGCCGGGCGCGTGGGGGAGTCCGGCGCGGCGGAGGCGTTCGCGGGCCTCGGCCGTCCGTTGGTCGGGGCCGACCCGGGCGGGGTTCGCGTAGATCAGGCGGTACAGGTCGTCGAGTTGGCGCTCGGGGCTCTGGGTGGCGAGCCGCCGGGCGTACAGGCGCGGGGTGCCGGGCAGGGCGAGGAGGGCGAGCCGCAGGGCCTGGGCCGGGGGGAGGGCGGGCAGGACGGGGGAGACCAGCGTCAGGGTGGCGACCAGGTCCGGCCGGCGGGCGGCGAGGTGGAGGGCGGTGAGTCCGCCGAGGGAGTTGCCGACGAGGTGGACGCGGCGGTGCCCGGTGCGGTCGAGGTGGTGGGCGACGGCGGAGGCGTGGTGGGCGACGGTGATCCGGCCGTCGGGCGGGGGAGCCGACCTGCCGAAGCCGGGGAGGTCGAGGGCGAGGCAGTGGACCGAGGTCCGCAGCAGGTCGACCAGGGCGGCCCAGTTGTGGGTCCACCCGCCGAGGCCGTGCAGGAGGACGGCGGTGTCGGCGGTGGGTGCCGTGCTCGGGGTGTACGCGGTGGCGAGCGGGTGGTGGTCCATGGCGGGTGGCGGTTCCTCGGGCGGGGGTTGGGGTGGGCAGGGTCGGTCGGCTCACGGGCCCACGGCCCGCGAACTCACCGGGACGGTGCCGGCGTCCGCAGCCCGGGGGCTTCCGCGATGGCCAGCCGGTAGTGCCCGATCAGCCGGTCGCCGACCTCCTCCCAGCTGCGGCCGGCCACCGCGGCGCGGCCCGCCCGGCCGAGTTCGGCCCGGAGGCCGGGGTTCCCGGCGAGCCGTTCGACCGCCGTCCGGAAGGCCTCGCCCGAGCCGGGCGGCACGAGGAAGCCGGTGCTCCCCGGCCGGACCAGGTCCAGCGGCCCGCCGGCCGCCGGGGCGACGACGGGCAGACCGCTGGCCATGGCCTCCTGGAGGGTCTGACCGAAGGTCTCGAACGGGCCGGTGTGCGCGAACACGTCGAACGAGGCGTAGAGCCGGGCGAGTTCGGGCCCGGTGCGGCGGCCCAGGAAGAGCGCGTCCGGCAGCGCGGCCTCCAGCTGGGCACGGCACGGGCCGTCGCCGACGACCACCACCCGTACGCCCGGGAGCCGCGACGCCTGAGCCAGCCGGTCGACCTGCTTCTCCGCCGCCAGCCGTCCGACGTAGCCGACCAGGACCTCCCCGCGCGGGCCGAGCCGGCGGCGCAGTTCCTCGTCGCGGTGGCGGGGGTGGAACCGGGTGCAGTCGACGCCGCGCGGCCACAGGTGGAGCCGGGGGACCCCTTGGGCGGCCAGCATGCGCAGGGAGGACTGGGACGGCGCCAGCGTCCGGGCGGCACTGGTGTGGATGCGCCGCAGGATCCGCCAGGCCAGTCCGGCTCCGGCCTCGCGTGCCACCGGGAGGTAGGTCCTGGCGTAGGCGGCCATGTCCGTCTGGAACACCGCCACGGCCGGGACCCCGGCCCGTCCGGCCGCGGCCGCCCCGGCGGCGCCGAGCGCGAACGGTCCGGCGAGGTGGACGACATGGGGGCGGTGCCGGGCGAGGGCCGCGGCCGGCAGCCGGCGGGGGAGGGCGATCCGCACCTCCGGGTAGCCGGGCAGCGGCACGGACGGCACCCGGAGCACCTCGTAACCGCCGGTCCGCTCCGGGCCGAGGCCCGACCGGCCGCTGCCCCTGCGGCCGCCGTCGCCCGTACGGTTCCGTCCGTCGTCCGTACGGTTCCGTCCGTCGCCCGTACGGTCCGGTCCGTCGCCTGGACGGTCCCGTCCGCCGCCCGCCGACGGGGCCACCACGAGCACCTCGTGCCCACGGGCCACGAGGTGCTCGGCGGTCCGGAGCACGCTGTGGGCGACGCCGTTGACCTGCGGTGCGAAGGACTCGGTGACGATCAGCACGCGCAGCCGGCCGCCGTCCTGCGCCGGGACACCGGGGGTGCGTACCGTCGCCCCGGACAGGATCCGGCTCACCGGCCGGTCCCTGCTGCAGCGTCCGCCTCGGGTTCTGTCGCTGGTCGGGGCGCCGGCTGTGCCTCGGGCCGCGCCGCTGGCAGGGCTGCGGCCTCCTGCGCCGGGTCCGGGGCCGTCACCACGGACCGGCCGACCGTCCGCAGGTCCCGCAGGATCTCCCGGAACGAGTCGGCGAGACCGGCCTCGCAGTACGCCACCCCGATCTCCGCGCAGTAGGCGCGCACGAGGTGCGAGGCCGGTCGCAGCGCCGGCACCGGCATGGCGGGGAACAGGTGGTGCTCGATCTGGTAGCCGAGTCCGCCGAAGACGAAGTGGACGAACCGCCCGGCGCGCAGGTTGCGGGAGGGCAGCACCTGGCGCCGCAGGTAGTCGAGGTGCTCCCGGCCGGGGCCGGTCCCGCCGGTTATCGGCATGCCCTTGTGGTTGGGCGCGAAGATGCAGCCCAGGTACACGCCGAGCACGGAGCCGCACACCACGGCGAACGCGAGCGCCTGGAGCGGCGTGACGACGGCGAGCAGCAGGCCCGCCGCCAGGGCGTAGTGCAGGACGGCGAGGACCCGTTCCGTCCTCGGGTACCGGACGGAGCCCCGGAGCAGGGTCAGCACGGTGGCCACGGCGAGGCCGAGCGCCTGGAGGGACAGCAGCGGGAAGAACAGCTCCGCCTGGTACTTGGCCGCGACCCTCCTCAACCCCCGTGTGCGGCGGGCCTGTTCGACGGTCCGGACGAAGAGGATGGAGTCGGCGGCCGGGTCGCGGCCGGTGCGGTTCGGGTGGGCGTGGTGGCGGTTGTGGTCGCTGACCCACCAGCCGTAGCTCATGCCGACCACGAGGTTTCCCACCAGGATGCCCGCCAGGTCGGCCGACCGGCGCCCGCGGAACACCGCGTGGTGCGCGATGTCGTGCCCGAGGAGCGCGAACTGGCCGAGGACGAAGGCGAACAGGGGCGCCAGGCCGAGCTGCCACCAGCTCGCGCCGAGCGCGGCGAACCAGGCCAGGAGCAGGGCGGAGGCGGTGGCCAGGGCCGCGCTCCGGCAGGCGTAGTGGAGCGGTCGGGGCCGCAGCAGTCCGGCGTCCGTGATGCGGCGGCGCAGCTCGGCGAAGTCGCCGTGCCGGGTGGTCCCGGCGGTCGGGGCGTCCTGAACGGTCATGCCACCATCTCGGTCTCGGCTCGCGTCGGCTGGTCCCGGGTGCCGTGCCGCGAGGCCCCGCTTCCGGATGGGCGCAGCCTCCCGTACGGGTCCCGTTCGTGTCCTCACTGTGTTCGGGATGTTCCAGGAAAGCGCCCGATCGGGTGGGCACGGGCCCCGGTCACCCGGGCCCCTGTCCGAAGGCCGGTCATCGTTTCGCCTTCCCCGGGGCGTGACCGAGGGCGTGACGGGGCGTGACCGGGGCAGGTCCGGTCACCTCGGGGGCCGTGGCAGCACTTCGCCCCGCCGAGCCGGAACACCGGCTCGGCGGGGCGAAACGACCAGGATCCGGCTCAGCCGACAGCGTCCGCGGCTGTGCGCGAGACGTCGTCCCGGTCGGGGACGACTGTCACGTGCGCCAGTCGACGGGGGTCATGGCCCCGTCGAAGTCCTGGACGATCCTGGAGATCGGCTGGACCGTCGACATCTGGTTCCCGTTGACGATGGCCGAGCCGATGAGGGTACCGGCGGCCTTGGTTCCGTACAGGACGGCTCCCCCGCTGTCGCCGCCCTGCGTGGCGACGTCCCTGACGACGACGACGCCGGACGTGGTCGTGCCGTCCCCGTTGGTGAAGCTCCACCCCGACGCGAAGTACGTGCCGCACTGCCAGCCGCCGGCCGCGCCGGAGATGCAGGTGTACAGATTGCCCACCATGTCCGTCGCCGGGTTCGCGACGTAGCCGCTGTAGATGTTGAACCACGGCCCCTCGGACTTGGCCAGCCCGCCCGAGGGGCTCCAGTCCCGAGGGTGGTCCACCTTGATCAGTGCGTAGTCCGAGGTGGGGTACTGCCTGACGGCCACCCTGCCGATGAGGCCGTTGCCGTTCCTGTCCGTGCTGCCGTCGTTCCGCCGGACCTCGGTGCCCGTGTCGACGCAGTGGGCGGCCGTCGCCAGGTAGGTGTCGCCACCCTTCTGGAGCATGATCCCGGCCGAGCACAGGCCCCTGCCCGGAATCGACAGGCCGTCACCGCCGACGAGTCCGGTCTGGTGGTTGGCGGTCCCCTGGTGCGTGGAGAGCGCGACCTTTCCGCGCTCCTCCCCGGTCACACCGGCCTCGCGCAGCAGCGCCTCGCCGTCCGCGGAGGCCGGAACCTCCAGCCTGACGCGGTTCGCCTGGGTGTCCACGCCCCAGGAGCTGTCCCTCGGGATCAGCCCCCTGGTGGAGGCCGCGTCCAGCCGGGCCTGGACCTCCTTCAGGGCCGTGGTGGTGTACGCGGCGCGCTGCGGGACGACCCCGGCGGCCTTCGCGGCGCGCTCTCCCTCGTCGTCGACGACGTTCGCGTGGACCTCGCCGCGCATCACGTCGGCCCAGACGCCCGCGGCCTTCGCGCCCTGACCGCCCTCGAACGCCTTGGCGGTGGCCGACAGTCCGTCCTGCGCGGCGAGCCGCTGCGCCACCTCTCCTTCCGGGAGGCCGAGTTGGGCCGCCACCGCTCGCGCGGCGGTCTGCGGGCCGAACGGGGCCGGTAAGGCGAGGCTGCCGGCGGCGGAGCTGGGCGCCACGCCGGGCGCCATGGCGAGCCCGGCGAGCAGCACCGCCACCGCGCCCTTGGCGAGCGCCTTCCTGGGGACCTTCCTGGGGACGTTCATGGTCATCTCCTTGAACGGATGTCACGTGCGGGGTGCGGGCCCTCGCTCAGGCGAGCAGGTTCATGTGCGAGGACACCAGTCGGTACTGGCCGGACGCGTAGTCGTAGGAGACGTAGCCCGTCCAGTACGTGCCGATGAGCGAGTCGCTGAGTGCGCGGGTGAAGGTGTACGAGGTGCCGGAGGAGGCCCACTGCCAGGCGCCCGAGATGTACTTGTTGACGCCGCATTCCTGCGGGTCGCAGGGGTACAGCCCGACCCAGTCGTACTTGCCGACCGGGTTTCCGCCGTAGTCCCAGCCGATCGTGACGATCTGGGTCTCCTTGACGTGGATGGCGGCGGCCCAGGTGCCCGGCGTGGACGAGACGGCGGCCGCCGCGGTCGCCGCGGGCACCGCCGGCCCGGCCGCCGAGGCGGCCTGGACCGGCAGCACGCACAGCAGCGCGAGGGCCGTGGCCGCCGCCCTGGTGAGCAGGGTCATGGTTCAGCTGAGCTTGTCGTGGGAGGAGGAGACGATGCGGTACTGGCCCGAGGAGTAGTCGTACGAGATGTAGGCCGTCCAGTAGTCCCCGCTGACCGCCGGGATCTTGGTCAGGTACGAGGTGCCGTTCCCGTAGGCCCACTGCCAGTCCACGTAGCTGTTGAGGCCGATGACGCCCGGGTCCTGCTTGTAGAGGCCGACCCAGTCGTACTTGCCGACGGTGAAGGGCGGGTTCCAGTTGAGCTGGACGTAGCCGCCGTTCTTGGTCGCCCAGCTCGTGGGCGAGTCCCCGGACTGGACGGAGTTCTGGACCTGCTGGACGTCGGTCGGCACCGCCGCCGACGCGGTGGCCGAGCCCGCGAGGGGCAGGGCGACGGCCATCGCCAGGGCCGCGACGGCCGCGGCGCGGGTGCGGAAGGGGATTGCGGACATGGGAGTCCTCCTGGATCGTCTGCCGGCGCCCCGAACCGGCGGGCGCCGGTGTCCGTGACCGGACTCCGACAACGGTCGTGGGTGTTGGTAGACGATCAGTCAACACGCATGTCAGCACGGCGATTTGTGCCCAGACGATGCCGAAGTAGACGCCCGATGGACACCGATCCGGAAGACCGGCCCCACGGTTCCAGTCCGTGCGGTCCCCGGAACGGGAAAGTCGGTCCGGTCGACTTCCCGCGCAGGGGTGCTGGTCGTCAGAGGGTCTGTGACGCGGGGGCCGCCGCCGACTACCGTTCAGGCCATGACGAACCGTGACTTCCTCGTGGTGACCACCACCCACGACGACGAGGCGAAGGCCCGCGCACTGGCGTCGGCGCTGGTCCGCGACCGGCTCGCCGCGTGCGCCCAGGTCTACCCCGTCCGGTCCGTCTACTGGTGGGACGGCGAGGTCCAGGACTCCGCGGAGTGGCGCATCGACCTGAAGACCCGGGCGGACCTCGCCGACCGGCTGTCCGCCCGCATCACCGAACTGCACTCCTACGACACGCCGGAGGTCGTCGCCGTCCCGGTGGCTACTGGCTCGACGGCCTACCTGGACTGGGTGGACGCGGAGACGCTCCGGCCCTGAGCACCGGTGCCCTCCCCCGCCACGGGGCGCAGACGGGCGGCGAGGCGCCCGGACCGTCCGGGGTCGTCCAGGACGATCCGGTGCTCGTACCCGGGTGCGCCGGCGGGCATCGAGCAGATGAAGCACGGCCCGTTGCGGGCCTGCTCGTTGTAGGCGTCGAGGTCGAAGCCGCTCACCGCGCCCAGCCCTGCGGACCGGGGCGGAGCGCCATGTAGCCGTCCAGCGGTCCGAAGCCGAGGGAGCGGTAGAGCGGCGCGCCGGCCTCGGTGGCGCGCAGCTCGATCGAGCCGCACCCGGCTTCCTTGAGTGCCTGGACCAGGGCGGCGGTGACGGCGCGGGCGTGGCCGCGCCGCCGGTGCGCGGGGTCGGTGGCCACCGTGTGGACGCGGCCCCACAGTCCGGTGGGGTGGGTCGGGCCGAGGTAGCCGCGGTAGACGATGCCGATGGCGCACGAGGCGAGCGTGTGCTCGTCGGCGGGGACGACGTAGGCGAGCAGGTGCGGGTCGGTGCCGAGTCGGGCGCGCATGTCGTCGCGGAACGTCGAGCGCCATGCGTCGGTGAGCCGGGCGCCGTCGAGGACCGCGACGCGCAGGCGCAGCAGCTCGTCGGCGTCCTGCGGGCCGGCGGGACGGACGGGAAGACCGGGCAAGGCGACTCCTCCGGGTGAGGCGGTCAGCCGGGCGGCTGCGGCTACGGTTGCACCTACGGCTCCGGGTCCAGGCTGACACTCCCGTGTGCCGGGGTGGAACACGCGAGGATGGCCTCGTCGAGCTCCCGCGTCTGCTCGTCGCCGTCGGGCATTGCCCGCTGCCTGAGCCGGCGCAGTACCGGAAGCAGTTCCGGCGCGGCCGACTCGGTCGCGGCCTCGATGAGGATGTCGGAGGGGTCGCTGTCGTCCAGTGCCGCGCCCAGCGCCGTCAGCATGCGCCGGTCACCACGCCGGGCCAGGCCGAGCAGGGCCTCCCCGGCGGTGTCCGGGTCGGGATCGTCCACCCGCTCCAGCAGGGCGCCGCGGATCCGCTCGCTGTCACCCGCCGCCTCCAGGCCCAGACCGAAGGTCGCCCAGTCGCGGACGAAGGCCGACGGATCGCCGCTGAGCCGGATCAGTGCGTCGACGGCTTCGGGGCAGGCCGGGTCTCCGGCGACGGACGGCAGCGTGAACGCCACCGCCTGGCGCACGTCCTCGTCGTCGTGCCCGCTCTGCCCCAGTACGGCGGCAAGGCCTCGCTGGTCGGCGAGGTGACCCAGTGCCACGACCGCCGAGTGGACCACGCCGGACTGCCCGTCGGCACAGGCCTCGACGACGATCGGCAGGGCCTCCTCCAGGAACGGGCGGTCGGCACCGAAGCCGAGCTGACCCAGGACGTCCAGCCCGATCATCCGCTCGCGCGGGTCCGCGGCGCGGGCCAGCACGCACGCGGCCTCGAACGCCGACCGGTCCGCACGGAGGTGGAAATCACCGACGACATGCCACCGTTCGTGCTCGTCCGGGTCCATGAGCGCTGCGGCGCGCAGGACTTCGAGATCGTCATCGCCACTGGTCACATCGGCCAGGATAGACAGACGGCCCGACTGCCGCTCGGATTATCGTGTCCGGCCCACCTGGCCCACCTGGCCCACCAGACCGACCTGGCCCATCTGCCCCAGCTGACCCACCCTGCCGAGAGGTGCAGCGCCTTCCGGGGGACAGCCCCTCAGGGCACAGTGACGACGATCTTTCCGCGTGCGTGGCCGGCGGCGCTGGCGTCATGGGCCGCGGCGGTCTCCCTCAGCGGGAACACGGCGTGCAGGGGGACGGTGAGGCGGCCCTGATCGGCCAGGTCCGCCGCCAACGGCAGTCCTGCCCAGCCCGGTGACTCTCCCGCCTCGGAGCGGGAGAACCGCACTCCGTGCCGGGCGGCGTCGAAGTCCGCGATGGTCACCACGCGGTGCGGGTCCCCGGCGATGGCCACCAGGTCCGGGAGGGAGCCCTTGCCTGCCGCGTCCAGAACCACGTCGACACCGCGTGGAGCCAGTGCGGCGAGGCGATCGGCCAGGCCCGGCCCGTAGGTGACCGGTACGACGCCGAGCCCCTCGAGGAAACCGTGATTGCCCTCGCCGGCGGTGCCGATCACGGTGAGGCCGCGGGCTCGGGCGAGTTGCGCGGTGATGGTACCGACACCCCCGGCGGCACCCTCGATCAACAAGGTCATGCCCTCGACGGCGTCCAAGGCTTCCAGTACACGCGTGGCCGTGTCGATATTGCCCGCTGCGCCACCCGCTTCCCCGAAGGACCACGAGCGGGGCTTGGGCGCCCACGCCTCCAGCACGGCGTACTCGGCCGTGGCGCCGCCCCGGTCCTCGAAGGGGACGAGACCGAAGACCGCATCCCCCACGGCGGTGCCGGTCACGCCCTCCCCCACCTCGTCGACGATGCCCGCGGCATCCATGCCCGGTATGTGGGGCAAGCCCAGGGAGACGAGGTCCCGCAACATTCCCGAACGCAGGTACCAGTCGGCGGGGGTGACGCCGGTGGCACGCACGGCGATGCGGACCCGACCGGGCCCGGCGTGCGGCTCCTCGACCTCTTCGACGGCAAGAACCTCGGAACCGCCGTAGCGGTGGTACTGCACAGCAAACACGGAAAGCCTCCATACACAGGGAAGTTCGTCAGGAGAGCCCGCGGCCGCTCACTCCGCGGCCGGGGGGCCGGCTGCGGGAACCAGCGGCACCACGTCACGCTAACCCGCTAAACGGTCGACCTCTTCCGTTTGTGCTTAAGTGGGAGACATGTCCGACCGACTGTCTCGGAACCCGTCCACCTCCCCCGCCGGGACCCCCGCCCCGGGGCAGCGAGCCGACGCCCGGCACAACCGGGCCCGGCTCCTCCAGGCCGCCCGCGACGCGTACGCCCTCGACGGCGCCGACGTGCCCTCCAGCGCGATCGCCCGCCGGGCCGGCGTGGGTGCCGCCACCCTCTACCGGCACTTCCCGACACGCGACTCGCTGATCGCGGCCGCGTTCTCCGAACAACTCCACCAGTGCGTTGCGACCGTCGACGAGGCCCTCGAGGACGACGATCCCTGGCGCGGACTTCGCACCGTCCTCACCGAGGTCTGCCGGATGCAGGCCGAGGACCGCGGCTTCAGTGCCGCGTTCCTCGCCGAATTCCCCGACGCGCCCGACCTCAGGCGTGAACGCGCCCGCGCGGAGTCGGGCCTCGCCCGGCTGGTACAGCGTGCGAAGGACGCCGGACAGTTGCGCGAGGACTTCGACAGCAGCGACATCACGCTGCTGCTCCTGGCCAACAACGGCGTCCTGCGGGACTCCCCGGCAGCCTCCATGGCCGCGTCCCGCCGCCTGCTCGCCTACTTCCTCCAGTCCTGTCGTCCGACGGATGCCACACCGCTGCCCGAACCCGCGCCACTGCGCCTCGACGACCTGTACAGGGCGCCGCGTCGAACGGGATGACCGGATTGTCGAAGGCGGCTCGCAGGGCCGGCGGTGGGCCGCGGGCCCGGAATCGTCAGAGGCCGTAGAACCATGGCTCCATGCGGTAGTGGAAGGCGACCGAGGAGAGCACGATCAGCAGCCAGGCCAGCGCGAAGGCGAACTGGCCGCCCGGCCCGCGCGCCTGACCGGCCCCGGCTGCCAGCGCGCCCAGCACGAGCAGGCCGACGCCGGACTCCTGAACGCTGTAGATCCCGACCGGGTCCCTGAACTGCTCGAAGTCCAGCGCAGCGGCGTGCCGGCCGGACACCCAGCGGCGCCGCTGGCTCTCCAGTTCGCGGAGCAGACGGCCGGGCCCGGTCCACAGGCGCCCGTGGTGAAGGCGCAGGCCTCCCAGGGAGAAGAGGAGACTCCAGAGCAGGTAGCCCAGCGAAGCGGTGAGGAAGGCCGTCGTACCGCGGGCCACCGTCGCCCCCATGACCATCAGGACGGTCACCATCAGGACGCCGCCCCAGTACAGGCTCATCGCCGGGACGTAGCGGTCCGTGCCGCGGCGGGTGTCGGACGACTCGACGGCGACGGCCAGGGCGTGGAGCCAGACCGCCGACTGGACCAGCAGGGTCAGCGTGAGCAGGCGCCCGGTCCAGTCGGCGAGACCCGTGCCCTGGGGGGCGTCGGCGATGCTCCTCGCGAACCGTGACAGCGGATCGGTCAGGGCCAGCGCGGTCAGCACTCCGTAGAAGACCAGGGCGATGTCGTAGACGACCCGGTGGCGGGCGAGCCGCACGAAGGACTCGCCGTCGGCGGGCGGCTCCTGCGCGGGTGACGGTCGGTCAGGCATGACGGCACTCCGCGTTCGGGGCGGCCTGCGCGCTGGTGGCAGCCCGCCCAGTGTCCCCACCGCCCTTGACCCCGGCAACCACCCACGCCGGTGGGCGGCGGCGCCGGGGCTCCTGCCTCGCCCTGGCGTAGGCCGGAGAAGCGGGTGCGGGAATCCTGACGGACGTGACGCGGCGGGACCTGGTGTCGACGCGGTCCGTTCAGTCGTTCGTCGTGGGGGCCTTCCGAGGGTGGGTGGAAGGGTGGGCGGAGTAGACCTGGTGCCAGTGCTCGACCGAGCGGACCAGGTTGTCGAGGACGTGGGCGAGGAACTGGCCGGTGTTCTCCAGGCGGGCGCCGGCAGGGGTGGTGGCGCCGAGCTTCCGGGCTCCGACCATGCAGGCTTCGGCGATCCGGGTCTGGGCGCGCGCGCCGGCCATGATGGAGTGGAACGCCACGTCGTCGTCGACGGAGTAGCGTTCGGCGCGGCTGTGGGGGTCGCGTTCACGTGTGACGAGTGCCTGGTCCTCCAGGTAGCCGATGGCCTTGGAGACGGAAGCGGGGCTGACGTGCAGGCGTCGCACGAGTTCCGCTGAGGTGAGGCTGCCGCTGTCGGTGGTGAAGAGCGCGGCGAGCACCCTGGCCATCATCTGCGGGAGCCCCGCCTGGATCATCAGTTCCGTGCTCTGCGCGCCGACTTCGTCCACGAGTCGGGGATCGCGCCCGCCGGGGTGGGTGCCTCCCGGTGACGGCTTCGGCGCGGTGGCCTTGCGCTGACGCGCGTGTGCTGTGCCGGCCCGGTGGGCCGCTTCGGCGTGGTAGCCGCGCGGCCCGCCGTTGCGCATCACCTCGCGGGTGACGGTGGAGGTCGGCCGCCCGATGCGGCGGCCGATGGCGGCGTAGGTCAGCTCCTCGCGCAGTCCCGCGGCGATCTGCTGCCGGTCCTGGAGGGTGAGTCTGTCACCGGGCATCGGTGTCCTCCACCTGTCGACGTTGAGGCCAGGCTAATGCAGCGCTCCATCGTTGCATTAGTCGGCAGCGGCCATGCAATGATTCTACGAGGATGACCAGGGAGTATGAGACTTCTTCATCCGTGCATGATTGACGAATATGTGAATGCAACGTAACTTTCGCCGAGTTGTGAAGGCGCCCCTGCGGCGCCCGTCCCACCGACGGGAGTGAAACCCATGACTACCGCTACCGATCCCGGTCGACCCGCCATCGCGGCGACCGCGGTACGCAAGGCGTACGGCGGCCACGTGGTGCTCGACGGCATCGACCTCGACATCCCCGCGGGATCCGTCTTCGCGTTACTCGGCCCGAACGGCGCCGGCAAGACCACCGTGGTGCAGATCCTGTCCACACTCATCCGCGCCGACGCCGGCGAGATGCGGGTCGCCGGCCGGGACGTGGTCCGGGATCCGGACGCGGTCCGTGCCGCGATCGGCGTCACCGGCCAGTTCTCGGCGGTGGACAGCTTCCTCACCGGCCGGGAGAACCTGCTGTTGATGGCCGACCTGAATCACCTGCCCCGCCGTGAACGGCGCCGGCGCGCCGAGGACCTGCTGGCGCGGTTCGATCTGCTGGACGCGGCCCGCAAGCCCGCGGCGACCTACTCCGGCGGGATGCGCCGCCGCCTGGACCTCGCGATGACGCTGGTCGGCCGGCCCCGCGTGATCTTCCTCGACGAGCCGACCACCGGACTGGACCCGCGCAGCAGGCGGACCATGTGGGAGATCATCCGAGGGCTGGTGGCCGACGAGGGCGTCACGATCTTCCTCACCACCCAGTACCTGGAGGAGGCCGACCGGCTCGCCGACCGGATCGCGGTGCTGCACCGGGGAAAGCTGGTCGCGCAAGGCCCACCGGAGGAGCTCAAGCGGCAGGTCGGCGGCGGCCGCATCACCCTGCGCTTCGCCGACCCGCGCGGCTACGACCACGCGGCCCGGACGCTGGACGCGGTGTCCCGCAACGACGAGACCCGCACCCTGCAGATCCCCAGCCAGGGCGACGTCCGGTCGTTGCGCGCACTGCTCGACTGGCTCGACCGCGCCTCGGTCACCGTGGACGAACTGCGGGTCCACACCGCCGATCTCGACGACGTCTTCTTCGTCCTGACGGGCAACCCGGTCACGGAACAGGAGCCCACCCGATGAGCGCCGCCTCCAGCGCCGTCTCCAGCGTCGTCTCCCACGCCTTCGCCGACTCGGCGACCATGCTGCGCCGTCAGTTGCGGCACATGCTGCGCTATC
The DNA here is from genome assembly GCF_042796115.1 of Kitasatospora sp. NPDC056446. Lineage (NCBI taxonomy): Bacteria > Bacillati > Actinomycetota > Actinomycetes > Kitasatosporales > Streptomycetaceae > Kitasatospora > Kitasatospora sp. NPDC056446. Next base: position 180,201 of record NZ_JBHTRF010000001.1, read on the forward strand.
CGACGCTCATCCTGACGGCCGCCGGGGTGCCGGTGGTCTTCCTGCTGCTGTTCGTCTACGTGCTCGGCGGCATCCTCGGGGCGGGCCTCGGCGGGACCGGTTTCGGCGGGTCGCCGGGCGGCCGGGACGCCTACGTGAATTACGTCGTCCCCGGCGTCATCCTGATGACCGTGGCGACCTCGGCCCAGGGCACGGCGATCTCGGTGGCCATCGACATGACCGAGGGCATCGTCGCCCGGTTCCGCACCATGGCCATCGCCCGGGTCTCCGTACTCACCGGCCATGTGCTGGGCAGCCTGGTCCAGACCCTGCTGAGCATCGCTGCCGTCATCGGGGTGGCGCTGCCGGTGGGGTTCGAGCCGACCGCGGACATCGGCGAATGGCTCGGCGCGATCGGCGTGCTCGTCATGGTCGTCCTCGCGCTCACCTGGCTGTCGGTCGCACTGGCCATGGTCGCGAAGAGCGTCGCCACCGCGAGCAACATGCTGACGCCGCTGATGGTCCTGCCCATGATGGGCAGCGGGTTCGTCCCCACCGACTCGATGCCGGGAGGGCTGAAGTGGTTCGCCGCGTACCAGCCGTTCACCCCGTTCATCGAAACCCTGCGCGGGCTGCTGCTGGGCACCCCGATCGGCAACAGCGCGATCCTGGCCACCGGTTGGTGCGCCCTGATCGCGCTGGGCGGCTACCTGTGGGCCAGGAGGCTCTACAACCGCGAGCCCGTCAGGTGAGAGGGGCCGCGGCACCGTACGACCGTCGCCGGAGTCCCGCTCGTCTGGTGGGCGCGCCGCCGAGCCGGGCCGCCGAGCCGCCGGGCCGCTGGGCCGCCGGGCCGCTGGGCCGCCGGTGCGGTCAGCGGCCGGTGGTGACGACCATGCGGAACCGGGCCCGGCCGTCGGCCATCCTGGCGACCGCGGCGGCCGTGTCCTCCAGGGGGACTTCCTCGATCCAGGCGCGCACGCCCGAGCGGGTGGCGAAGCGCAGGGTGTCCTGGGTGTCGACGGCGGTGCCGGACGAGTGGGCGTAGACCCTGCGGTCGCCGTTCAGCAGGTCCAACGGGCCGACCGTGAGCGGGTCGGGGGAGGCACCGACGATGACCAGTTCGCCGCGACGGCCGAGGCCGTCGATGGCGGCGGACATCGCGGCGGCGTTGGTGATGGTGGCCAGGACCACCTTGGCCCCGCCGAGGTCCAGCAGGGCCCGGGCGACGTCGACGGCGGTGCTGTCGATGTAGTGCTCGGCGCCGAGCTGGTGCGCCAGCGGCCCCTTCTCCTGCCCGCGGGCGATGGCGACGGTGCGGAAGCCCATCGCCCGGGCGAACTGGACGCCCAGGTGGCCGAGCCCGCCGAGGCCCAGGACGGCGACCGTGTCACCGGGGCGGGCGGCGCTGCGGCGCAGGGCGTTGAAGACGGTGACCCCCGCGCAGGCCAGCGGGGCGGCCTCGGCGGCGGTCAGCTCGTCGGGCACGGCGGCCAGCGCGACGGCCGGGACGACGACGGAGTCGGCGTAGCCGCCGGGGTAGGCGGCGCCGGGGACCTGCAACCGGTCGCAGTGGATGCCGTCGCCCGTGCGGCAGGCGTCGCAGCGCCCGCAGCTGCCGCCGTACCAGCCGACCGCGACCCGGTCGCCGATCCGCCAGTCCGTCACGCCGTCACCGAGGGCGTCGATGCGCCCGGCGATCTCGTGCCCGGGGGTGACGGGGAACGTGGTGCCGGGCAGCAGGCCGGCCGCGATCAGCAGGTCGGAGTGGCAGACGCCGCACGCCTCGACGGTGATCCGGACCGCCCCGGGCCCCGGCTCGCGGACCGGGACCTCGACCAGCTCGGGCGGGGCCTCCGGGGCGGCGACCCGGACGGCGCGCAGCATGCCGCCGGAGGAAGCGGGGACGGTGGCAGTCATCGGGGGGAAGCCTTTCGCTCGGGGACGTACACGGGCCGGTCGCCGGGTGGTTCGGTCACGGGGTGGACCGGTCGCTGGCTGGATGGCGCGACACGGCGACTCCTGCGGGCGGTGGGGCGGTCGGCCCCATCCGAGCAGCCGGGGCCGGACGGGGGCGCGGACGGCGCTGCGGCGCGGCCGGGTTCCACCCGCTCGGCCGAGACGGGGAGCGGTATCGAGGCGGGGGAGCGGGGCCGGCAGCGGGACCGGGAACGGGAACGGCAGCGGCAGCGGAGCCGTGCCCCGAGGGGCGCGCCGGTGAGCACCTGGCGAGGTCGTCGGTGAAGGCGGCGTCGGGGTGGTCGGTCGGGCCGTCGTTGGTGACGGTCACCATGTAGGTGACGGTGTCGCCGGCCCCGGCCCGCTGCCGGTCGGCCTTCTTGGCCAGGGTCAGGTGGTGGCCGCCGAGGTGGGTGCTGCACCTCGGGTCGCGGTCACCGGCCGCCCGGCGGGCGGTTCAGGCGAGCCGGGCGGCGGGAGTCCAGGGCGCTGCCGATCAGCCCGCAGAGCGGGCGTGACCAGCCGGTATACGGTCGACCTCCTCCTGATCCTCCTGATCCTCCTGATCCCCCTGATCCTCCTCGTCGTCCTCGTCGTCCGAGCCGTCGAAGGGCTCCTCGGGCGGGGGCGCGAGCACCATCGGCCATACGCGGGTCGCGATCAGCTCGTCCAGGGGAACGTCCGGGCCGGTGGCGAAGACGGCCGTCCCCTCGGACAGTCGTACGGACGCGTCCGGAGCGGCTGCCGTCCGCGCGCGCAGCAGCACCACGGCCTCCGGGTCGACGGCCGACCGTTCGGTGAAGCCGGCCGGGTCCACCCGGACCGCGAGCAGGGTGCCCGGGTAGACGGCGACGGCGACCTCCAGCCGGCCGCCGTCGCGTATGTGCTCGGCCCAGCCGTCGGTCTGCAACAGGCCGGTCCACCCGTCCATCTCGTGGCAGTAGATGTCGAGTCGGGCTACGGCTCGCTCCCCGGGGGTGCCCTCGGGATCGACGACGAGGACGGCGACGGGCACGTCCGGTTCGTCCGGGTCCAGGCCGGGACGTACGTACAGGCGGGTCATCGGCACCTCCGGGTCGCAGCGGGTCGGGCACCAGTACACACCCCGCCTGTGACAACCCGCCTGTGACAACCCGTCTTCGAGGCCGCGCCTCCGAGACCTCGGCGGTCCGCGCTCAGCGCCGGAGGAGTTCGCAGAAGCGGTCCAGGGCGCGGTCGGTGCGGTGGTGGTCCCCGGTGGTGGTGAGGTCGAAGAGGAGGCCCCGGATGACGGCCATGACCAGCGTGGGGGTGACGGTGTCGTCGGGGCCGGTGGTGATGCCGTGGAGCGTGGCGCCGAGGGTGTCGAACCAGCCGGTGATCGCCTCGGCCCGGTCCGGGTAGTTCTCGGGGCGGGCGAGGCCGTCCGCGTGGACCTCGAAGAACAGCCGGACGAACGGGGCGCGCTCCGGTGCGCTCATCCAGGCCCAGATGGCGCGCAGGTGTTCCTCCGGCGAGGCCGCGCCGGCCGGGAGGTCGTCGGCCAGCCGTGCCGCACCGCGGCGGCGGGCCTCGGCGAGGACGGCGACCACCAGCTCCTGCTTGCTGCCGAAGTCGTAGAGCAGCATCCGCGGGCTGGTGTCGAGGGCCGCGGCCAGCGGGCGCAGGCTCAACCCGGCCAGGCCGTGCGCCAGTACGTAGTCGGTCGCCCGCGCCAGGGTGGCCTCCCGGCGGGCGGGGTCCGGGGGTCGCCCCACGGTGGATCATCCTCTCGGTCCCGGGGATCTGAACGTGCGTCAGTATATGGTACGACTGTTTCAACAATGGGAGGGAGACAGTCATGCACTCGACCGACCGGGCGCTCGTACTGGGCGCCGGAGGTCTCGTTGGCACGGCCTGGACGGCCGGGCTCGCCTCCGGACTGCGCCGAAACGGGGTGGACCTCGGCGAGGCCGATCTGATCGTCGGCACCTCGGCCGGCGCGATCACCGCCGCACTGCTCGCCACCGGCCAGGACCCCGACCGGCTCGCCACCCCGGTGCGCACCCCCGACTCCACCCCTCCCCGGGTGGACGGGCGCCGGCTGGGCGAGGCGTTCGCCGTGCTCGGCGACGCCGCCTCGGACCCGGCCGGGGCGCGGCGACGCGTGGGCCGGATCGCGCTCGCCGCCGAGACCGGCCCCGAACAGGCGCACATCGCCCGGATGCGTGCGACGGTCGGCGCGGACCAGTGGCCGGACCGCCGGCTGCTCATCCCCGTGACGGACGCCGAGACCGGCGAGCAGGAGGTCCTCGACCGCGCGAGCGGCGCGCCACTGCCCTCCGCCGTCGCGGCGAGCACGGCCTTCCCCGGCATCTACCCGCCGATCACCGTCAACGGCCGCCGCTACCTGGACGGCTCCCTCCACTCGGCGACCAACGCCGCACTCGCGACCGGCTCCCGCATGCTGGTCGTGATCGACCCGCAGGCACACCTGTTCCCCCGCGAACTGCTCCGGCGGGAGCTGGCGGCCGCCGCGGCGCACACCGCGGTGACCATCGAGCCCGACCCGGCGGCACTGCGCGCCTTCGGCTCGGACCTGAACGACCGGACGGCCTGGGAACCGGCCTACCAGGCGGGCCTTCGCCAAGCCGCCGACGCCGCGCAGCGGCTGCGCCCCGCCTGGACCACCGGATCCGACCCGGGCTGAGCGGCCGGGCGCGCCGGGCGAGTGCGCGGAGCAGCCCGTCGTCCGGGCCGTCCGTCGTCCGGCGCCGCCGCGACCGTCGGCGAGTGCGCCGGTCGAGGGGCGGCCCCGGGAGGGCCGCCCCTGATGACGGTTCAGGCCACGAGCAGGCGAAGGCCGAGCTCCGCCGCGTCCAGGGCCACGAGGTCGCGGTTGCGCTCGGCCCACCGGCCCGAGGACAGGTCGTCGCGGAGCCGGTCCACGGCCCGCCGCTCGGCCTGCGGCCCGACCCTGGTCCACACCGACACCGCGCGGCGCACCCGGTCGTCCAGGTACGCCTCGGGGCGGCGCCAGTGGGCCTCGAAGAAGCCGTCGGCGCAGTCCCACGGGACGAGTACCGGCTCCGCGCGACCTCCGATCGCCTGGGTCAGATCGGCGAGCGACGGCCAGTCGGCGAGAAGGCCGGCGAATTCGGGCAGGTAGTCGCGGGTGAGCCAGAACCGGTCGAGCCAACCCGTGGTACTGGCGTCGTACGTGAGCACCACCACCCGGCGGGCCACGCGCCGCATCTCACGCAGCCCGGCGACCGGATCCGGCCAGTGGTGGACGGTGCTGACCGCCATCGCGGCATCGAAGGACTGGTCCTCGAACGGGAGGCTCTCCGCACCGGCGGCCACACACGGCGCCGCGCCCGGGGGGCGCAGGGCCCGCATGACCGCCGACGGTTCCACCGCCGTGACCTCCCGGTCCGGGGGCTCGTAGGAGCCCGTGCCGGCCCCGACGTTCAGCACCGTCCGTGCGTCCCCCAGCGCATCCCCGATCCTCGCGGCGATCCGCGGCTCGGTGCGCCGCGTCGCCGGGTACGCGGACCCGATGGCTTCGTACAACTGCGCTCCGAACACCTTCAGTTGTTCCTCCGGCGTCGTCCTGGTCCCCATCGCCCGTGCCTCCAGTTCCCTGTCTATGGCTGTCACCATGGCGCCGGCGCGGTCCCGCTGTTCGACCAGCAGGGCGCGCAGCCGGTGCAGGTGCGCGACCGCGTCGGTGGTCGGGTCGTCCACCAGATCCGCGATCTCGCGCAGTCCGAAGCCCAGCCGCCGGTAGGCGAGTACCTCGCGCAGCCGCTCCACGTCGCCCACCGAGTAGGCCCGGTACCCGGCCCCGGTCCGTGCCGACGCCTGTACGAGGCCGATCTCGTCGTAGTGGTGCAGCGTGCGGACGCTCACGCCGGCCAGCTCGGCCACGCGTCCCACGGTCAGGTGTTCTTCCACGCCACCGACCATGCGGCATGACGCCACGTGAGGGTCAAGCGCGCTGCGCTCTCGGTTCGTCGGAGTCGGGCCGGAGCACCGGCCGGACGGCGGGGCCCGCGGGGCCGGGGACCAGGGGCGCGAGGACGTGCTGGGTCGGGTTGATCCCGTTGTCGTCGCCGCCGTTGCCGCCGTCGTCGTCGTCCGAGTTCACCGAGGCGGTGACCGAGCCCGTCACCGAGGAGGCCAGGCCGAGGATCAGGAACACGACGACCAGGCCCCGCGCGGCACCGCTCAGGACCAGCGGACGGGTCGCCGACACCGGGCCGTCCGGCTCGCTGCCCGGCTCCTCGCCGAACAGGCGCTTGGGGTAGGCGGAGGTGAGCATCAGCAGGTAGGCGGTGTAGCGCATCCGGTAGCGCAGGATCGCGACCGTCGCCTCGTACAGCGGCTGCGGCATCCGGCCCAGGACCAGCACCACCAGCCAGATGACGAACGACACCGTCCACCACCCCGCGTACACCAGGCCCTGCACGATCGACGCCGGGATGACGAGGACGATGCGGAACAGGACGGCGAGCCGGTTCAGCTCCCCCGGCCGCAGCTCGACCCGGACCGGGTACTCGGGGGTGTGGAACCGGAACGGCGGGTAGCGGTCCACGGCGAGCATCAGGTACGCGTCGACCCGGGTCTCGTACGGGACGAACCCGGAGAGGTAGTCCGCCGCGAAGCCGGGCAGTCGGCCGAGCAGCAGCGCGCCGAACCAGCCGATGACGGTGACGAGGAACGCCACCACCGACAGCACCCACAGCACCACGAACTGGGGGACCAGCAGCAGCATGCGCAGCAGGACCGTCCAGCGGTTCTGCGGGCCGGCCGCCGGCATGTCCAGCACCGGGAGCCACTCACGGCTGACGGGGGCTGGGGGTGCCTGCCACATCAGGGCCTCCACGGTCTCGGGACGACGGGCCCGGCGGTCGGGCGCGGCCGGACGTCCTCCGAAGATCGCAGCACCCCGCCCGGCCCGCGCGCCGTGCTGCGCCGGACGGGTCAGCGGGTCGGTGCGCGCGGGTGTCGGGCGCGGCCCGGCCGGGCGTCGGCCGCTGTCCGCTCCGGGCGTCGGCCGGTGGAGAGGTTGCCGGGGAAAGGTCCACAACATCGGATGATCTTGTGCCGGATCAACCTTTTTGATGGCATTTGCTGACGACCCCGGGACCGGCGTGCGCAGCCGGTCGAACCGGGACCGGCGAAGCGGTTCCGTACGAACGCCCTGGTTCCCTGCGCCTCCGTGAACATGCCGAGCACCCGCGCGATCCCGCGGGGCCGGCGGATCCCGTGGGCCCGTACCGTCCCGTGGGCTCGTGCCGTCCCGCCACGAGAGGAAGACCGTGACCCAGCAGCAGCCCCCCGTACCGATCCTGATCAAGAACGTGCGCGTCTTCGACGGTGTGCGCTCCGTGCCGACCCCACCGACGTCGGTGCTCATCCGGGACCGCAGGGTCGCCGCGATCGGCACGGAGAACCCGCCCAAGGGGACCGTCGTCATCGAGGGCGGCGGGCGGGTGCTCATGCCCGGGCTGACCGACGCGCACGTCCACCTCTTCGCGACCGGGAGCTCCTTCGCCACCCTGACCACCGGCGCCACCGGCACGGGCTACTACAACGCGCTCGCCTCGGCCGAGCGGATGCTCATGCGAGGCTTCACCACCGTCCGGGACATGGCCGGCGACGTGGCCTCGCTGCGGCAGGTCCTGGACGCGGGGACGTTCCCCGGCCCGCGCATCTACCCCAGCCAGGCGGCCGTCTCCCAGACCTCCGGCCACGGCGACTTCTCCCACATCTACGAGGACGCGAGCACCTTCTCCTGCGGGGCGCACGCCCGCGCCGAGCAGATCGGCTTCCTACGGGTCGCCGACGGCCGCGACCAGGTGCTCGCGGCTGTGCGCGAGCAGCTGAAGAAGGGGGCCTCCCAGATCAAGGTCATGGCGGGCGGCGGAGTGACCTCCGCCTACGACCCGCTGGACGTCCTGCAGTACACGCTGGACGAGCTCAAGGCCGCGGTCGAGGCCGCCGCGGACTGGGGCACGTACGTGTCCGCACACGTCTTCAACGACGAGGGCATTCGCCGCGCGATCGCCGCCGGGATCAAGTCGATCGAACACGGCCACCTGGTCGCCGGCCCCGAGACCGTCAGACTGATGGCGGACAGCGGGGTGTGGCTGAGCACCCAGCCCTTCCTCGAAAGCGACCACGAGTACCCCAACCCGGAGAACACCGAGAAGAACAAGCAGGTCTGCGAGGGCGTCGCGAACTCCTTCAGGTGGGCGCGGGAGCAGGGCGCGAAGATCGCCTTCGGTACCGACCTGCTGCTCGAACCGGAGAAGGCCGGGCTGCAGAACGAGATGCTGACCCGGCTGTCCACCGTGTTCGGTTTCCAGCCCGCCGAGGCGCTGAGGATCGCCACGTCCGGCAACGCCGAGCTCTTCCGGCTCTCCGGCGAGCGCGATCCCTACAAGGTGGCCCGTCTCGGTCAGATCACCGAAGGCGCCTGGGCCGATGTCCTCCTGGTCGAAGAGGACCCCACCCAGGACCTCACCGTGCTGGGCGATCCGGACAAGAACCTCACCGTGATCATCAAGGACGGCCACATCTACAAGAACCTCCTCGACGGGCTCGGCTGACACGGACGGTCAGGTCGTTCCGCCGCTGCGCCGCCCTTGTGTCGCCCTTGTGCCGCCTCGTCAACCTGCCTTGACGGGGGGTGCGCCCAGCGGGCTCGGCCTGCACGGCAGTTGACGGTGCCACCCCTACCCTTGGGCCATGAAGCAGCACATCGTCACGCTGGTCCTCGGCGGCCTCCTGCTCGGCATCGTCGCGTTCGGCGCCGGCTGGTACGCCTCCAGTGCCCGGGAGACCGCTCCGGCGCCGACCTACATCATGGTCACGCCGGAGCCGGTCGCCACCGCTGCGGCCTCGCCCCCGGCCTCGGTCGTCGGCCGGTAGTAGTAGCAGGAGCAGGAGCAGGAGCAGGAGCAGGAGCAGTAGCGGGCAGCCGAGGGCCGAGGCCTTGGCCTACTGCCGGACCGCCCAGAACCGGTCGGCCATGTCGTCGTACGCGACGCTCCCGGACAGGGCCTCCGGCGGCTCCTTCCAGAGCATCTGCCACTGCCCGTTGCCCGGGTCGTTGTCCACGATCACCTCCAGGCCGCGGGCGGTGTTCACCCAGCTGCTCACCTGGTCGCGGAAGCCGTAGTCCTCGAAGTGGACGGGCGTGTCCTCGTGGAAGAGGTTGAACTGGATCCGGCGCCCACCCCAGTTCCGGTCGGCGTAGAAGCAGTAGTAGGACGGCTCGGTGGTCGGCACGGGGCAGTGCTTCCAGTCCGGCCCCTGGGGCGAGCGGCGGCTGTGGTCGCCGCTCCACGGGGGCGCCTGCGCCTGCCCGGGCAGCGGCAGCACCACCACGGCGCCGTCCGGATAGCTGACCTCGTTGGCCGCGCTCTGCCGACCGCCCCTGCTCGCGGCGAGCTGGGCGTCCACCGCCCGCTGCAACGCCTCGCGCTCGCCGTCCCCCAGGGCCGTGATGACGGCTCTCCGGTCCCCGGCCGGGCTGTGCGCGGAGGCGGCCTGCGCCCCGAGCGGAGCGGCGAGGAGCACCAGGGCCCCGGTCGTGCGGACGAGGAGGCGGCGGATCCGAGAGTGTGTCATATGCCAACGGTAGCTGCGCACTTACCGCCCGTAACCTTGCTTTCCCGATCAGGCGGCGCGCACCCGGCAGCGGCACGCCGGTGCGCGTACGCCCCCTGATCGGGCGAACTTCCAAGCGGCGGCCCTCCCATCGGTCCTCCCGTCGGTCCGACAGCCGTCAGGCCGGGATCACCGCCACCGCAGGCGCGGTCCTGCTCGCGGTGCGGGTCCGCGACGATTTCCGGGGGCTCTGGATGCCCGTCGGCCCTGGCGGGGCCTTCCAGGATGTCTTCCCCGCGCAGGCTGACTGCTGTGAAGTCGCCTCGGTGTACGCGGAGTTCGCACAGCGACGCGGATGGCTCAAGCCCGATCGGGTTCTCGCAGCCGAGGAGTACGAGGCCCTCACAGGCCGAGTCCGGGGGTGGGCCGCGGTTGACCGCACCTGGGCTGACGTGACGGCGGAGTTCGGCTCTCCCTCCGTTCTGTTCGGAGGGAACAATCCCCTGTACGGGAAGACGCTCGGCTACCTCTCGGAGGATCCGCAGCAGCCGATGGTGGTCTTCCACCTGTGGAACGGCAGTGAACCGGGGGCCGAAACGTGGCCGCCCGAGCTTGCACAACCGTTGCTCCTCGCAGTGCGTTTCGGCGGCGGCTCGTTCCTCGGATCGTTGACCTTCACCCCCGAGGGCGAGTGGAGAAAGCCGACGATCGGGGATCCCTGCCGGTCGAGCGCCTGGTCGCCGCCGGCCAGTGGAGCCCGGGCGACCCGTCGGTGTTGATCGTGGCCGACGCCGGCCACGACGTGATGCGGTCGGCCTACCTGCTGCGCGACCTGCCCGTGGAGATCCTGGGACGCCTGCGCTCGGACCGGGTGATGTGGCGCCCGGCACCGACCCGTGCGGAGTTCGCCCTGGCCTGGCAGGCCTGGCAGGCCTGTAGCCGCCGTGTCGGATGGGCCCGCGGCGGGCGGCCTGCGGCGGGTGGCGGTCAGGCCGGGAGGGCTCCGGACGGGTGGCCGTGGGCGCGGCCGCACGCGGTGAGGGCGAGTACGCCGTGCCCTGCCGTCCGGGTGTGGGGCCCCAGTGTCGCGGGGTCGACGGAGAGGCGGGCGGCGATGTCGGAGGCGTCGCAGGTGTCGGGTATTCGCAGTTCCTCCTTCACCCGGAGGTACCGGGCGTGGAAGGCTTCGGGGTCCGAGGGGTCCACACCGTCGAGCGCCCCGGCCGGGAAGCTGTCCTGGTGCGGCAGGAGGTAGCCGTCCTCGGCCGGGTGGCCGGGGCCGTCGTCGCCGTTCCGCTCCGCGTCGTCCGCGTCGTAGTGGCGCACCACCTCGCCGTCCTCGGCGATGCACCAGGCCGTCCAGCCGTCGCCGCAGCTCGTCCCGTACCACTGGGCCGAGCCGAACCGGCGGCTGAGGTCCGCACACCGCTCCCGCACCACCAGGGGGAGGGTCTCGTCCAGTTCGCCCGCGTCGTCCGCGTCCTCGATGCGGTGGGTGTCGGGCGAGGAGTGGCCGAAGACCAGCGTCCAGCCGTCCAGGGCGGGGCTGACGAAGACGCGGGCGCAGGACTCGTGGGGCCGGGTCCGCTGCCAGGAGTGGTGGTCCTGGTTCCAGGCCGCCGCGCCGGTCCGGAGTGTGACGGGCAGGGGGTCGGCGAGGTCGAAGGCCGCCAGGACCGCGTCCTGGTCGGCGGTCGGCACCGCGTACCAGGAGCCGCACAGGTGCATGCCCTCCGGGACCTCCGTCGGCAGCTTGGTCCTGGTCAGCCGGTCCCAGGCGGCCCGGTCCTCGGGTTCGAGGGCGGCCGGCCCGCCGATGGCGGCGAGGGCCTCCAGGGCGCCCGCCCGGATCCGGGGCCCGGGGGCGGGGCCCCGGCGCACCCGGTGCAGGGCGGGGACGGCGGCGGTGCCGATCGCCTTGAAGGCCCGGACCGCCTGCTGCCGGACCTCGGGCTCCGGATCCCCGAACAGGGGGACCAGCCGGTCGACGAACCGTGCCGCCGCCCCGCCCCGGAGCTGGAAGGCGAGGAGCGCGTCGCCCCGGACCGGTGGGTGCGGGTGCTCCAGCAGCGGCAGGTAGACCGCGTGGTCGGCCACCTCCAGCCGCCCCAGCGTCCAGCTGACCCGCCGGGCGACCTCGGGGGAGTCCGCCGCCACGGCCGCCTGGACCAGGGGCAGGAGGGCGGGCTCGCCGATCCGGCGCAGGACGTCCGCCGAGGCCGCCCAGTCGACCGGCGACCGCTCGTCGCAGAGCACGCCGAGCACCGCCGGGACCGCCGCCGCGCTCCGGGCCACGAGTGCGTCGCGGGCCGGCCGGGTGTCGTTGAAGGCGCCGGAGAGCTGGTCCGCCACCATGCGTTCGTCCATGCCGGGCACCCTAGCCAGGACCTGTGACAACCGCCCCGTACTGGCGGTGGGCACGGGGGGAGAGGCAGCGGAGGAGGGCTGGGAGAGGGGCTGGGCGGAGGGCTGGGAGAGGGGGCGGAAAAGGGGGCCGAAAAGAAAGTGCCCGGCCCGCACGACATCCTGGTCCCCCACGTAGTCATGAGGGGTATGCACGGAGATCACAGGACGACGGAACGGGCGGGAACCGAGTGAAGTCAGCACAGGAGGACGCGTACCTGGCATTCGTTGCCGCGAGGGGGAAAGCGCTGTACCGCTCGGCGTACGTCCTCGCCGCCGGTGACACGCACCTCGCCGAGGACCTGGTCCAGGAGACCCTGGGCAAGGTGTACGTGCACTGGAAGAAGGTCGCCCGCGCGGACAACCCGGCGGCCTACGCCCAGACGGTGCTCGTCCGCACCTTCCTCAGCCTGCGGCGCCGGCGCAGCGCCGGCGAGCGCCCGGTCGGGACCATGCCCGACACCGCGGCGTCCGGCCCGGACACCGCGCTGCGCCTCACCCTGCTCGATGCGCTCGGCCAACTGCCGCCCCGCGACCGGGCGGTGCTGCTGCTGCGCTACTGGGAGGACCGCAGCATCGAGGAGACCGCCGGGATGCTCAGGCTGAGCAGCAGCGCTGTCCGATCCCAGGGCACCCGCGCACTCGGCCGGGTGCGTGCGCTGCTCGGCGACAGCCTGTCCGACCTGGTGCCGCACTGAGCACCGGCCGGTCCACGCAGGCCGGTCCACGCAGGCCGTTCCACGCAGGCCGGTCCACGCAGGTCGGCGCGTACAGGCCGGTGTTCACAAGGCCGGGACCAGCGCCACACCCCCACCAGCGACCCATCAGCGACAGTAGAAGGTGACGTCAGCATGCCGTTCGAAGCAGACCTCGCACACGCCCTGGACCGTACGACCGACTCCCTCGAACCCGATCTCACCGCCCTCGCGGCCGGATCCGTCTCACGGGGACGCAGCCGCCGGCGTCGGCGCACCGCAGGCCTCATCGCCGGGGTCGGCGCCTGCGCCGCGATCGCGGCAGGCGGCCTGGCACTCCCCGGACTGCTGAGCGGGGCCTTCCCCTCGGGATCCGACATCGAACCGGCGGCGATGGCGATGCCCCGCACCGCGATCACCGACACCCAGATGATCAAGACCCTCGAATCGACGTTCCCCGGGGGCCGGTTCAGCGAGGAGAAGGGGCAGAGCAACAACCCCTCGGACCCGTCCGGTGGTTACGTCGCCAACGGTTCGCTGCTCCTCGACGACGGGCACGGCGCCTCCCTCGTCGGCGTGTCGGCCGTGCGGCTCAAGCTGCCGCTGAGGGACGGCGACGGGCTGAGCTGCGACCGGACGCCCGCCCGTGCCGCCGGCGACACCTGCAAGGTGAGCGAACTGCCGAGCAGTGACACGCTGCCCGGCGGCGCCGTGGTGATGACCGAGCGGATCGCGGCCCGGCAGCCGGCCGGCCCCGACGTCGCCCGACGCTGGACGGTGACGGTGACGCTGAAGTCGACTGGCGCGCAGCTCCAGATGGTGCAGTGGAACAGCCTCGGCGGCGGCACCAACGGAGACTTCCCGAAGCCGACCCGCGCCGAGCCGCCGCTCTCCGACCAGCAGGCGGTGGCCGCACTCCTCGGCACCACCTGGGCGCCGATCCTGGGCGCCGTCGGCTGACCCGGATTCGCCGGTCGTACGACTTGATCGAACACGCTTTCCTGGCGGAGGAGTTGGCAGTTCAGTCGTAGGAGTGAAGCGATCCTCGGCGCGGTGACGGGCGTGGTACGTTCCGTATCCATCCCATAAGTCGACCCCGGCGGTGCTACCAACACCCCGGGGTCCGGCACCAGGACTCCAAGCTCCCAATGCGAATTCATCGTAGCGCCCACGAGCGCGATTTCACGCTAATTGCCAACACGACACTCCGGGACCGGCGGTTGAGTTACACCGCGCGCGGTCTCCTGGTCGACCTCCTCTCCCGCCCGGACGGCTGGCGCGAGGACGGCCGGCACATGGCGGACAGCAGCCCCCAGGGGCGAGGCGCCATCCGCAAGGCCCTCAAGGAACTGACCCAGGCCGGGTACTACCGCACCGAGAAGATCCGCACCCCGGACGGCAGGATCGTCACCGAGAACCACGTCTACGACACCCCGCAGCCGACCGCGTCGGGTTCGTCGACCGCGTCGACCGCGTCGGGTTCGTCGGGTTCGTCGGGTGGGCCGGGTGCCGCCCGTCCGGGAGCCGGTGAAGCGGACACCGGCTCCGCTGACAGCCAAAAGACGAAGACTAGAAACAAAGAACCCACCCACCCCCCGCGTCCGGCGCCCGCCGAGCCCTCGACGCCCCCCGCCGAACCGCCCGACAGGAAGCCGCCTCCCGAACCGCCCGACGAGCAGACCCGCGAGGCCGTCGCGGTCCTGTTCCGGGTGATCCGGCCGGAGCCACGCCTCCGCCTCGGCGAGGCCGAGGCGAGAAGGCTCGCACCGCTGGTCGTCCCCTGGCTGGAACGCGGCGCCACCGCCGCCGACTTGGCCCAGGCGCTGCTGCCCGGCCTGCCGGACGTCGTCCGGTCCCCGGTCGGCGTCCTTCGCTACCGCCTGCGGGACAAACTGCCGCCCGCCCGCGCCCCGCAACAGCCCCCCGGGCCGCGCGGGCACGCCGAGTGCGCCCAGTGCCACGACCCCGTGCGGCAGCCCGGCATCTGCCGCCCGTGCGCGGGCCTCGGCAGCCCGAAGGCCACGGCGGAGGACGGCCCCGGCGCAGCCGTGGCAGCCGCCGGAGCCGCCCGGGTCCGCGCCGCCCTGCACGCCGCCAAGGCCGCCCTCGCCCCACCCCGCCGACCAGTCGCCCCGAACGTCCGACAACTGCCCTGCGCGGCCTAGATGATCGTTTCCGAGGGGTTCAGGGGGTGTGTCTCACGTGGCAGGTTTCGCGGGCTTCCTGTTTCGTCTTCACCACGCCGACGAAGCCCCGCCTTGCCATCGAAGCTTGACCTCACAACCGCATGGGGTGTCTTGTCCGCGCGGAGTTTGACGGATCGGGGCCGCCGTGGTCCCCGCGGGACAGGATCTCTAAGCCTCGATCGGTGCGGCCGACCTGGCGGCCTGCTCGATCTTCGCGCAGTAGGCCGCACGGGCTTGCTCGTCGATCTGCCCCTCGTGTTCGGGGCGCATGCCGGTCCGGCCGTCGAGGCCCTCGCGCAGGACATCGGCGTGCCCGGCATGCCGGTTGGACTCGCCGAGGACATGGACCATGATGGCGAACAGGTTCGTGTCGGCATGAGGCTCCGGCCACCACGGCACGCGGCCGGGGGCGTCGAGGGGAAGCTCGTTGATCGTCGCGTCCGAGTGTTCCCACGTGCGCCGGTAGAACCCGATGATCTGATCGCGGGTTTCGTCCTCGGTCGCCCACAGATCGCTGCCGTTGTGGTCCTGCCATCGGGGCAGCGGTTCCGGGGAAGGGCGGTCGAAGACCTCGCCGAAGTACCTGGCCTCGACGGTGGCCACGTGTTTGACCAGGCCGAGGAGGTTGGTCCCGGTCGCTGTCAGAGGTCGGCGGGCGTCGTATTCGGACAAGCCGTCGAGTTTCCAGAGCAGCGCCTCGCGGTCCCGCCGCAGTCTCCCGTGCAGGTTGTCCTTCGCGAATGCATCGATCATGCGGCATGAGCCTGCCATGGGCTGTTCGTGGTCTCAAGATCCCGTACGTGGGCCGGCTGCGGGTAGCCGTCGACGATGGCCTCTGCGTCGTCCGGGCCGTCGCTGCGGAGCGCGGCGAGACGCCGTGGCGTGTCGGTGGCGGGCCCCATGGCATGGACGAGCCCGGACCGGTCCACGTTGCCCATGCGATCAGTCATCACGGGGATGCTGCCAGAGCACTCCGACAGACCGGTCTCGGCCAGGGCGGTCCGGTCCGATTGACGTACGCGTCCGACGGGTGTGCGCTAGGTGTACTGACCACGGAGGTTGGTGACGGGGTTCACGGCGTGGTGATCTTGAAATGAGTGAGGGCCTTCTGGCTCGGTGTGGATTGCGACATCTGCACCGACAGCCAGAAAGGCCCTCATGCCACACCGTAACGCACCGCTGACCGAGACCGGACGCCTGCGCCTGGCCCGCTGCGTGGTCGAGGACGGCTGGCCGCTGCGACGAGCCGCCGAACGCTTCCAGGTCTCGCCCACCACGGCCAAGCGCTGGGCCGACCGCTATCGCGCGCTCGGCGAGGCCGGAATGAGCGACCGCTCCTCCAGGCCGCACCACAGCCCGCGCCGCACTCCGACCCGCACCGAGAGGCGGATCCTCAAGGTCCGCCTCCTGCGCCGGTGGGGACCAGCGCGCATCGCCTACCTCCTGCGGTTGAACCCGGCCACCGTTCACCGGGTCCTGACCCGCTACCGGATGGCCCGCCTGGCACACCTGGACCGCGCGACCGGCCGACCCGTGCGCCGCTACGAGCGCTCCACGCCAGGGGAGTTGGTCCATGTCGACATCAAGAAGCTCGGCAACATCCCGGACGGCGGCGGCCACCAGGCCCTCGGACGCCAGGCCGGCCGCAGGAACCGCTCCGGGGCCGGCTACAGCTACCTGCACAACGCCGTCGACGACCACTCCCGCCTCGCCTACAGCGAGATCCTGCCCGACGAGCGCAAGGAGACCGCCACGGCGTTCTGGGCCCGGGCGAACGAGTTCTTCGCCCGGGCCGGGATCACCGTCCAACGCGTACTGACAGACAACGGCGCCTGCTACAAGTCACATGCCTGGCGCGATGCCCTCGCAGCCGAGGGCATCGCGCACAAGCGGACCCGTCCCTACAGGCCGCAGACCAACGGCAAGGTCGAACGCTTCAACCGCACCCTGCTCGACGAGTGGGCCTACGCCAGGCCCTACCGAACCGAGCGGGAACGCCGCGACGCCTACCCCGGCTGGCTCCACACCTACAATCACCACCGCGGACACACCGCACTCGCAGGCAAGCCACCCGCCAGCCGCGTCCCCAACCTCACGGGACAGAACAGCTAGGTTGATGATCATGACCGAGCTCGGAACCGTCACCTGGCCGCCCGCCCCGATCCGGACCGAGCGGCTCGTGCTCCGCGAGCCCGAGGCCCGGGACCGTGCGGCGTTCGTCGAGCTGCTGGCCTCGCCGGAGGTGAACACCTACCTCGGCGGCCCCCGCCCGCGTGACGAGGTCGAGCGCGAGATGCCCGGCACCCCCGTACGGCGCCCCGGCCTCTTCGCCGTCGAGCTCGACGGGGAGGCGATCGGTCAGATCATCCTCACCAAGGACACCGGGCAGCTCCGCCAGGCCGCCGGCCGGGTCAAGCTCGGCTACCTCTTCCTGCCGCAGGCCTGGGGGCACGGGTACGCCGCAGAGGCCTGCGCGGCGGCGCTCGACTGGTTCGCCCGCGCGCTCCCCGGCCAGGCGGTGGTGCTCGCCACCCAGACCGCCAACGCCCGCTCGATGCGCCTCGCCGCGAAGCTGGGGTTCACCGAGGTCGAGCGGTACGAGGCCTACGGTGCCGAGCAGTGGTTCGGCCTGCGGCCCCCGGTCACGCCGGTCCCCCCGGTCACGTCGGTCACCCCGGTCACGTCGGGGCGGGAGGCCGGTCCGGCGGGCGGCGCGTCAGTCCTCGTCGAGCCCTGACAGGGCGTCGGCGACCAGGCGGGTCGCGAAGCTGTGGTCGTTGTTGCCGGTGACCCGGTTGATGTGCTCCGCGAGCAGGACGGCCGTCGCCTCCAGCGGGTTCATCTCGGCATCGGTCCAGGGCCCGTACTGCGCACGCCACAACTGCGGGCTCAGGCCGGTGCCCGCGGCCGTGAGCAGGCCCGCCATGGTCGGGATGACCTCGGGGCGGAACGTCCTCGGCATCATCCGCATCGTGGCCACCAGGCTGGGCACCACGTACTCGACGACGTCCTCCTCCTGGCGTTCGAGGCTCCCCCGCAGCCAGTTCATGAACACGTAGATGAGCGTGCAGGTGCCGTCGAGGAGTTCGTTGAACCCGGAGGCGCCCAGGGACGCGGCGAACTGGTCGATCATCCGCTGGTGTTCGGGATCCGTCCCGGTCTTCCCGTCGTAGACGGCCTTCAGCCGGGAGTCGATCACCATGAGCGCGGCGCTCACGTCGCCGATCGAGGCGTACTGGGGGTCGCAGGGCGATGACACGGGACTCCTCCTCCTGCGGCTACGGCGTGTAGCGCGACACGTTCGCAGGGTAGTGCGTCGAGCGGCCCGCAGTCCGGCGAATGGCAAGGGAGGGGTTGGGGAGGGGGACCGGCCGTGGCACCGGGCCATGCGGACGGGACCGGCGCACCATGAGGACACGACAGGCGCAGCACGAGGACACCGCCGCAGCCGACCCGCGAAGGGAACCGAGGACCGTGAACGAGTACCTGGTCGAGATCACCACCACCGTGCCCGAAGGCACCGCCCCCGAGGAAGCCGACCGCCGCCGCGCCGCCGAAGCCGTACGCGCCCGCGAACTGGCCGCCGCCGGCCACCTCGCCCGGCTCTGGCGCCCCGTCGGGGAACCGCGAAGCATCGGCATCTGGCGCGCCGCCGACGAACACGAACTCCACGAGAAGGTCCTCGGAACGCTGCCGCTGCGCCCCTGGATGACCGTCACCGTGACCGCGCTCGAACCCCACCCCAACGACCCCGGCCGCACGGCCTGAGCCGTCGCTCGGCCGACTGCCGCGAGGAGGAGGACGAACTCGGCCCGGAGCGACCGGACGGCCACCGGCCCGACGCCGGACGGTCGGCCCCCGCCTGGGCGGGGAGGAGTCGGAGGCGCTGATCGGCCGTGCCGTCCTCTACGGCTGATCCCCGCAGGTACGGGGAGGCGGCCCACTCGCCTTCGCCGCTTTCCTTCTGTTCCGGCTGACCCCCGCAGGTGCGGGGAGATGTCCTGGCCGAGCGCTGCCCGGACGCGCCGAACGGCTGATCCCCGCCGGTGCGAGGAGGAGGTTCGCCAGCAGATCCACCGCATGGGTGCCGCGGGCTGATCCCCGCGGGTGCGGGGCGGAGGCTTGCCGGGTTCATCCTGTCACGGTGTCCCGGCAGCGCGGGAGGCGTTCTGACGCACGACGCCCCGGCGGCCGGGGTGGCCGCCGGGGCGAGCGGGCGAGCGGGCAATCGGTGGAGCGGTGGAGCGGTGGAGCGGGGGTGCTGCCGTGGTGCCGTCAGCTCTGGACGGTCGAGGCGGGCACTCCGTACGCCTTGGAGGTGGCTTCGGTGAAGCGCTGCTCCTGCGTGGCCGTCAGCTTGCGGACCATCAGGATGGCGAAGACCGCCGCGGCCAGTTCGAGCAGGTCGGAGGCGGCCAGCCAGACCATGGACTGCTGGTAGGTGTCCGGGTATGCCGCCGTGGTGCTGATGCGGGCGCCGATCCGGCTGACCAGGCCGGACATGAGGAAGGTGCTCCACCAGAGGTTGAGCAGGGTAAGCGGGAGCGGCTGGCGTACGCCGAGCTCGTCGGGGCGGGCGCCGGCCTGCCAGATGTCGGCGGCGATCTGCCGGGGGAACCAGAGGGCGGCGACGGGCACGAACCAGCCGCCGATCGCCCAGCCCCGCTTGTGCCGGTGCCCGTGCGGGTCGAACGTCTCGGCGTTCACCCGGACCCGGTAGAACCAGATGATGAAGGTGACTGCCGAGGCCAGCAGCGTCACCAGGTGGATCGTGCTCGCGTTCTGGTGCAGCTGGTCCGCGTCGGTGAGCGTGGACAGGTCGACCGACTTGGCGTCGGCGACGAGGTCGCCGGCCACCGTGTACAGGCGGAACTCGGAGACGAGCGAGAACACTGTCGCGGCGCCGGTTGCGGCGAGAAGGGCCGTGGCGGCGATGGCGGTGCCTCGCGGCGATTGGTACACGGCGGGCGATGGCATTGGTGAAGGACTCCAGGTATGGACCAGTGTGACGGAGCGCCACCTTAGGGCTCGCCAGTTTGTTCGCACCAGTCCATTTCGCGGATCGGGATCCCGCCGTGATCTCGTCGGCGCCGACATGCGGCATATCCTCCGGAGGCGTCCCATTTACGCACCGTATTCCGGGGCCGTCCACGACCACTCGGCCTGCCCCGCGACCAGCGGACATGCGGATCGGCGGCGAGGTGGAAGGACATCCGCGAAAACAGTCGATCGGTCCTCATCGACCCTTTTTCTCCGGTTTCCGGCTTTCCGGGCCAGGAATTCTGGCACTTCTGCCATTCGCCCCGGCAATGTCTCGCCATCGACAAATCGGCCGTTACCGAACGTGAGAGGTTGCCTTGACGTCCATGTGGCGTGCGGAAGCCACCGGGGCGCCCGGTCAGACCGGGCCCTGTGTGGTCGGGAGGGTGGGGAGGACCGGGAGGACGCTCTCGGCGGCGCCCCGTACCCAGGGATCGTCGCGCAGTCGTCGGAGGGTGAGCAGGGCGCGGGCTTCGGTGTCGAGGTCGGCCTCGCCGGTCCAGGGGGCGCTCTCCGGCGCGCCGGTGCAGGGCAGTCCGGCCGGTTTGGCCCGCAGGGCGAGTTCCAGGAGGACGGCCTCAAGGACGGCCTCT
This sequence comes from Kitasatospora sp. NPDC056446, assembly GCF_042796115.1. NCBI lineage: Bacteria > Bacillati > Actinomycetota > Actinomycetes > Kitasatosporales > Streptomycetaceae > Kitasatospora > Kitasatospora sp. NPDC056446. The sequence continues at coordinate 200,634 of NZ_JBHTRF010000001.1, forward strand.
GTCGCCGGGCGGGTGTCGGTGCCGGGCGGGCGCCGGGTGGCTCGAAGTCCGGTGGCGGCGGCGTCGGCCATCGCGGGGGAGACGTATCCGGCCAACTCCCACTGGGCGTCGCGGATCTCGATCGTGCGGCGGTAGAGCTTGCGCTCGATCCCCCGGACGTCGAGGACTTCCGCCAGGGGCGAGCGCGCGCGGCCCAGGACGTGTCCGGGTGCGGCCCGGTCGAGCAGGGCCCACAGCGGGCGGAGGCGGTGGTAGCGGACGAGGCGGCGCAGGAACACCGCGCTGCGGTAGGCGGCGGGGATGAGCAGGCCGGACCCGAACAGGGCCAGCGCGGATTCCAGCAGCAGGACCGGGACGGTGCCCAGGTACGGGCCGCTCAACGGGTAGGGCAGGGCGAAGCCGTGCGCGAGCAGGTACCAGCACCGCACCGCCACGTAGGCCAGGCCGGTCGCGCAGCCGCCCACGATCAGCCGCAGCGCGCCGCGGTGCAACCGGGTGCCGGCCGTGCGCACCCGTGGCCGCACCAGGGAGCCGGCGACCGCCAGGCCGGTCGCCAGGCACGCCTGGTAGAGCAGTTCGTAGGTGACGACGAGTGGCGAGGAGGCCTGCCAGCAGCCGAAGTCGGGGTGGTCGAGCTCGCGCGGCACCGGGACGAACAGCGCGGTCAGGCTGAACGCGCCGACAGCGAGCAGCAGTTGGGCCGCCCGCAGCCCGCGCCGGGTCGGGGCGCCGGCTCCGGTCAGCGCGGCGGCCAGTTCCAGGACGGCGGCCACGCCCGCCACGCCCAGGAGGTGGCCGGCCAGGATGGAGCCGTCGGGGATGCCGGTGGCCGCGTCCAGCGAGCGCCGCATGCCGTAGCCGCTGAGGGTCGCTGCGCCGCTGACGGACAGGAGCAGGAGCGCGGCCGGCCGGCGGCGCGGTGAGCGGCTGAAGCGGGCTACGGCCGGCAGGGCGGTCAGCCACAGGCCGGCGAGGATGGCCGGCCACACCGGGTCGGGCTGGGCGTCGATGGAACCGGTGAGGTCAGAGCAGATCATCGAGGTCGCCGAGGGGGCTGGGGCTGGTGCCGGGCCAGCCCGCGCGTTCGAGGATGAGTGCGGCCATGAGTTCGGCTTCTTCTTCCTGGGGGGTCGAGTAGCCTCCGCGGGCCAGGACGCGTCCGACCATGGCGGGATCGAGCAGGGAGAACATCGGGGCGGCCTCCGCGCCGCCGAGTCCGGTGTGCTCGCAGAGCATGTGGCCGAGTTCGTGCAGGACGATGTTCTGCCGGTGCAGTGCGCTGGTCCCGTGGGCGTGGAAGACGTAGTCGACCGTCGGGGTCGCGATCCACATGCCGCAGGGTTGGCCCGGTCCTGGCGGCCCGGGCAGGGGCAGCAGGTGCAGTGGTCGGCCGCGGTCCTGTGCCAGTTGCTCGCACAGGGCGTCGACGCTGAACGGGCGGGGGATGTCGAGGCCGGTGAGCCGGGCGCGCAGGTGCCGCACGCGTCGCCGTCCCTGTCCCATGGACGCCCCCCGATGCCGTCGCCGTCAGGCTATCGACATCCGGGCGTCCTGTCCGCCGGTCGGGGGATCGGGCCGGGCCCGGGGCGAGGGGCAGGGCGTGGGGCAGGGCGCGCGGCAGGGCCGGGATCAGGCCGGGCCGGCGGTGCCGGGCGGGGCGGTGTGGTCGTCGGGCAGCCCCTCCAGCGACCGGGCGTGCTCGACCATGGCCTGGATGGCGGCGAGGCCGGTCGGCGAGAGGCCCGCCGCCCGGAGCGCGATGGTCCGCACCGGTGCGTCCCGCAGTGCGGCGAGGAGTTGCAGCTGTGCGTCGATCGCGGCGGTGTTCTCGTCGAGGAAGTAGGACGCGGGGACGCCGAAGAACTTCGCGAGCCCTTCGAGGTGGCGCATGGTCGGGTTGTCGCGGATGCCCTTGCGCAGCTGCCACACGTAGGTGTGGGAGATCGTCGTGCCGCTCTCGCGGATGGCGGTGGCGACTTCCTCGTAGGTGTACTCGTCCCGGCCGGCCGGGTGCACGGTACGAAAGAGCCGGTCGAGCCGGTCGGCCAGCGAAGCGGGACCTGCCTGCTGCTCGGACACGGTGCACCTCCATGACGTTCTCGCTGGTCAAGTGTAGTTGACGAATGTCCTGCCCTCTGCGGCGGTTGACAGACCATCAGGTCGCTATAAACTCAGATTTATGAGACGGGCTGAAGCCATCAACTGAGGCTGTTCGTACGAGAGATGGGCCAGCCCGCCCCTGTCGGACAGAGGCCGCGGCGCGACGCCGCGGCCTCCGGGAACCGTCAACGGAGGGGAACACCATGAGGAACATCGTCAAGCCCGCACTGGCACTCGCCGCACTGGCACTGGCCACGGCCACCACCGTCGCCGCACCCGCGGCATCCGCCGCCGAGCAGAAGCCGGCAGCCGCCCCCGCAGCCGCGGCCGGCCGGACGCACACGGACGCCACCGCGAACCTCGACGGCGTCGGAGTCGGGACGCAGCTGATCCCCAGCCTCGACTCCGCCTGGGTGCACTTCCTGCCGACCTACGACTCCGAGCACCTGGTCGTCAACCGGGGACACGACATCGCCACCGTGTGCTGGGTGAGCCGCGGCGGGGAGATCTGGGACCTCGTCCTCGACCACAACCTCACCTACGCCGGCTACACCCTGGAGAGCTACCTGACCAACCCGTCCACGACCTGGTGCGGCTCCGTCGGCACCGCGGGAACCGTCACCACCCAGACGTGGGTGCACCTGTACCCGCGAGCCGACTGGGGCTACATGGTCGCGAACCCCGGCGACTCCGTCGCGCCCATGTGCAGCGTGAGCCGGATCGACACGGACGGGCAGTGGCACGTCTTCGACCTCGTCGTCGACCGCACCAACCAGATCGCCGGCTTCGCCTGGGACTCCGTGGTCACCGCACCCACCCCGGCCGCCTGCTGACCGCACGACACCGGTGGCGCCCGGGCCTCCCGGGCGCCACCACCCGGGCCGGCCGGCTCCCGCTGATCGGTGGGGAGGGGAGCGGGGGCCTCAGGTCAGTTCGCGGGACTGGGGCCGGTCGGGGGTCGGGGTGGCGGTCATGTCCAGCAGCAGCATGGCGTCGTGGTCGGGGGTGGCGGGCTCGGCGGTGTAGATGCCCATGCGCCGGCCGGGGGTGCCCTCCAGTTGCAGGCCCTGGAAGCCGAGGGTGATCGTGCCCACGTGGGGGTGCCGGAAGGTCTTGGTGGCGTTCCTGCGGCCGGTGACCTCGTAGCGGTCCCACAGCCTGGCGAAGTCGGGGCTCTTGAGGAGCAGTTCGCCGACGAGGGCGGCCAGGTCGGGGGCGTCCGGGTCGGTGCCGGCCAGGGCGCGCAGGCGGGCGACGCAGCCGCGGATCTGGTTGTCCCAGTTGGGGAAGAGCTCGCGGGCGGCGGGGTGGAGGAAGAGGTAGCGGCCGATGTTGCGCCGGGTGGCGGGCCATTCCTCCATGCCCGCGTACAGGGCCAGGCCGCCGGGGTTGGTGGCCAGGACGTCCATGGCGCGGCTGACGACGTAGGCGGGGCTGGGCCGCAGGGTTTCGAGGATCAGCTTCAGGTGCGGGGGCACGGTCCGGCTGGGCGGCGGGGCCGGCTCGGGTGCGTAGCGGGCGGCCCGGACGGCGAGTTCGCGCAGGTGGTGGTGCTGGTCGTCGTCGAGCCGGAGGGCGCGGGCGAGGGCGTCGACGACGCCGGGGCCGGGGCGGGTCTCCTTGCCGCGTTCCAGGCGGGTGTAGTAGTCGATGCTGACCCCGGCGAGGGTGGCGAGCTCCTCACGGCGCAGTCCCGGGGTGCGGCGGGTGCCGGGGCCGGGGGTGAGGCCGACGGAGGCCGGGCTGGTCTGGGTGCGCCGGGCGCGCAGGAAGCGGGCCAGCTCGGTGCCGCTGGAGGTGTCGGGGGCCATGGGCCCAGTGTCTCGCGGCGGCCGCGCTGCCGGCAGGCCGTAGGGGGGCCCTGTCGCACCCCGGCAAATCCCGGCCTGCCTGACGCGCGGGAGCAGGAGCAGGGTGGATGACGTCAACGGCGGCCCGCCCCTCGGGCTCCGCCGGGGCCGGGCGGGCACCGCGTGCCGCCGTCCGGCCTCCCGATCGCCACCATCTGCACCTGAGGAGCCGCGCTCATGCGAGCCACCCTGCTGTACGGAGCCGACGACGTCCGTGTCGAGGACGTCGCCGACCCCGGGATCCGGAACCCCAGCGACGCGGTCGTCCGGATCGTGCTGTCCTGCATCTGCGGCAGCGACCTGTGGCCGTACAAGTCGCTGCCGCCCACCGACCACCCCCGCCAGATGGGGCACGAGTTCCTGGGCGTCGTCGAGGACACCGGTGCCGGAGTGCGCGGGATCAGGCCCGGCGACGTGGTCGTGGCCCCGTTCGTCTACGCCGACAACACCTGCGAGTACTGCCGCGAAGGACTGCAGACCTCCTGCGTCCACGGCGGGCGGTGGGGCCTGGACGGCGTCGACGGCGGCCAGGGCCAGGCCGTCCGCGTCCCCCACGCCGACGGCACCCTGGTCAGGCTGCCGGTCGGCGAGGACTCCGAGCTGCTTCCCGACCTGCTGACCCTGTCCGACATCCTCTGCACCGGCTACCACGCCGCCCGCACCGCGGGCGTGCGGCGCGGCGACAGCGTCACCGTCGTCGGCGACGGCGCCGTCGGCCTGGCCGCGGTGATCTCCGCCAAGCTGCTCGGCGCCGAGCAGATCATCCTGATGGGCCGCCACCGGGTACGCACCGACCTGGGCCGCGCCTTCGGCGCCACCGACGTGGTCGCCGACCGCGGCGAGGAGGGCATCGCCCGGGTCCGCGAGCTGACCGGCGGCCAGGGCACCCGGCGGGTCCTGGAGTGCGTGGGGCTGACGGACGCGCTCGTGCAGAGCTTCGGCGCGGTCCGCGCCGGCGGCACGATCAGCCGCGTCGGCGCGCCGCAGTCCGCCGACGTCCCCTTCGGGTTCGCCGACTTCCTGCGCAACATCACCCTGACCGGCGGCGTCGCCCCGGCCCGCGCCTACATCGAGGAGCTGATGCCGTACATCCTCGACGGGTCGATCACCCCGGGCCGGGTCTTCGACCGCACCATGGGCCTGGAGGACATCGCCGACGGCTACCGGGCGATGAACGACCGGCAGGCCCTGAAGGTCCTGATCCGGCCCTGACGGCCTGCCGGAAGGCCCCGAACCACCCCCGCACGTGCGGGGAGGAGTTCCTCCCGCCGTGGCACCCCGTGCCCTGGGGTGCCACGGCGGGGACGGCCGCCGCCTGCGCGGACGGGCACTGCCCGTGCCGGGCCCGGCGCCTACCGGGTCGGCGCCGGGCCCGCCGGTTGGCGGGGGACGCCGTGGAACACCTGCTGCTCGTGCCACCTCCGGTGGTGGGCCGCGACCGGCGGGCGGCCCGGCTGCGGGCCTATGACGGGGCGGTCGGCGAGGTCGAGCACGTGGCGGCGGCTGGCCTCGCTGCGCCCGACGAAGCGGTCGGAGACGAGGATGCGGTGGTTCTGCGCCAGGCCCAGGACGCCCTTGTCGAAGAGCTTGTGGTGCAGTGAGCAGAGGCACAGGCCGTTGTCGACCTCGTCCGGCCCGTCGTGCGACCACCAGCGGACGTGCGCGGCCTCCAGCCCGACCGTGCTCGCGCCGAGGGTGCCGTCGTAGCCGCAGAAGGCGCACTGGAACTCGTAGGCGGTGAGGACGAGTTCACGCATCCGCCGGTCCCGCTGCCGGCGGGCCGCGGCGTCGGCCCCGGGTACGGCGCCGGTCTCGGCCTGCTCCAGGTCGAGGCCGACGGCTTCGCAGAGGTCGGCGTGCAGCGAGGTCGGGAAGTGGGTGTCCAGCAGGACCCTGGCCATCCGGCCGAGCAGCGGCGGCTCCTCGCCGAGTGCGGCCCGCAGCCCGGGAGCGAGCCTGCCGGTGGCTCCGCTGGACCGGAGGACGCCGATGCCGCTGCCGGGGCTTCCGGGGCCCCGGTCGGTCCTGACCTCCCACACGCCGTCGCTGACCAGGTGGTGGAACGGGTAGGCGGGCGTGGTCGGGTGGGACGGACCGTACTCGGCGAGCAGGCGCTTCAGCTCCGCTTCGACCGCGCTGTAGCGCAGTTCGCCGTCGGCGTCCTGCTGGTAGCTGCCGAGGGCGTACAGCAGCAGCAGGGGCTTGTGCGGAGCCCGGACGCCGTTGTTCGTCCAGCGCCTCAGCTTCGCCACCCGATCGAGCCAGTCCATGGCCGTCAGGGTAGTTCGCGCGGCCCGGCGGGATCACGCCGGGCCGCCGTGGTCGCTCCGGTTCCCGCTCCGCTCCCGGGCGGCCCCGCCGTTCCCGCCCTTCTCCCCGGTCTCGCCGGCCGGGTGGTTGCGCTGGCCGGGGAGGGCGGGGCTGCCGGTGCGTTCGTTCTGCAGGTCCCACAACTCCCGGAACCGGCCGCCCTCCTGGGCCACCAGGTCGGCGAAGGTGCCCTCCTGGAGGACCTTTCCGTCCTCGAGGACGACGATCCGGTCGGCGACGGCCACGTTGGTGAGCCGGTGGGTGACCAGGACGACCGCCCGTTCCCGCGCGACGGCCCGCAGGTTCTGGAAGATGCGGTGTTCGGCGCGCGGGTCGAGTGCGGCGGTGGGTTCGTCGAGGACGAGGAGCCCGGCCTCGCGGTGGAAGGCGCGGGCGATGGCCAGGCGCTGCCACTGCCCGCCGGACAGTTCCTCGCCGCCCATCCACTCCACCGCCAGCAGGGTGGAGAGGCCCCGGCGGAGCTTGGCGACGACCTCGTCCGCGCCGGAGGCCTGCGCGGCGCGCATGACCGCCGCGTCGCCGTCGGGGGTGGGCTGGCCCAGGGTGATGTTCTCCCGGCAGGTCATCGGCCAGCGCGCGTAGTCCTGGGGCACGACGGCGACGTGGCGCCACAGGGCGTGCGGGTCGAGGTCGCGGGTGTCCTGGCCGTCCCACCGGGTCGAACCGCCGTCGGGCAGGTACAGGCCCGCGAGGAGTTTGGCGAGGGTGGTCTTGCCGGAGCCGTTCTCGCCGACCAGGGCGAGGATCTCGCCCCGTTCGACGTGCAGGTTCACCCCGTCCAGGGCGGTGCGCTCCGAGGACGGGTAGGCGTAGCGGAGGTTCTCCACCTCGATCCGGCGCGGGGCCTGCGGGACGGCGGTGCCGCGCTGCGGACGGTGGCCGCCGGCGGTGTCGAGGAAGGTGGACCAGTCGTCGAGGTACATGCCGGTGCGGAACAGGTCGGCGCCGTACCCGACGATGCCGCGCAGGCTGGTGCCGACGGCGGTGAGCGCGAACACGGCGGCGCCGCCGCGCGGCAGGCTCATCCGGCCGCTGCTGACGAGCCAGAGCATCGCGGCCCACACCAGGGCGGTGCCGAGGCCGGTCGCGGCGGCGCCGATCACCGAGACCCGGGCGCTCTGCCGCGCGGCCTTGCGGGAGGTGGCGTCCAGGCGCCGGCCGACCTGCTCGTACTTGTCGAGGAGGAAGCCGCCCATGGTGTCGGAGCGGACCTGGTCGGCGTTGCGCTTGAGGTGGATGTACCAGCGCAGGTTCGCCATGACCCGGCGGTCGCCGATCGCGGCCCGGTTGGCGAGGAACTGCACCCGCGCGGCGTGCACCGACGCGATGCCCTGGGGCAGCGCGGCGACCACCAGCAGCGGCAGCAGGGCGGGGTGGAGCACGGTCAGGACTCCGGCGGCGCCGACCAGCGAGGCCAGGGCGGCGATCAGGTTCTGTGCCTCGCCGACGATGTCCACGCAGACTTCGGCGCCCCGGTCGGCGGCCTCCAACTCGTCGTTGTAGCCGGCGTGGTCGTAGGCGGTGAGCTCGGCGGCGACGGTGGCCCGCAGCACCGAGGCCTCCGCCTCCCGGGAGATGCGCGGGGACAGGTGGATGGTGATGGTCCGGATCATGATGCCGAGGAGCGCGCGGGCGCCGGCCGCGGCGGCGATCACGAGGATCGACGGCGCGGCCCGGGTGAGCTTGTCGACGACCGGCTCCGGGCCGAACAGCGCCGCGATCGTGCCGGTGGCCGCGAACAGCCCGGCGGCGCCGAGGACGGCGGAGACGACCTGGCAGGCGAGCAGGACGGCCACGGAGGTGCGGTCGATCCGCCAGCCGAGGCGGAAGGCGCGGACCACGAGCATGGGCAGGCGACGGGCCATCGCGCTGACGCTGATCGCCTCGATCGTCTCGATGCGCCGGCCGTCGGCCAGCCAGCGCAGTTCCTCCTCGGCGTCGCCCGGGGGCCGGGGCTGGGGTTCGGCCTGGGGTCGAGTCGCCGAGACGGGGGGACGGGCCACGGATCCTCCAAGTAACAGGTACAGGGACAGGGACGGGGGCATGGGCGGGGCAAGCGCGTGGACGAGCACCGCGTTGGCGTGCACGGACGCCTCAAGTCGGTTATCCGACAAGTGAGTTGATGAAGTCGGCGCGATCGGGAAGGGTTCGATGATGGTGCTGTCCGGGCGCGGTGGCCAAGCGGGTTTTCCTCCGGGCGAGCCCGGGTCGAACAGGGACTTTTCGAGCAGCCCCGAGGGGTGGCCGACGGCGCCCGCCAAGCGGTCGCGCACGGTGGCCGGGCCGGGTTCAGGCGGGTCCGGACGGCTGCGAGGCGGTCGCGAACGACCTCGCGAACGACCTCGCGAACGACCTCGCGGGCGAGGCGCCGCCGCCGTGCGCAGTCGTCGCCGGATTCACCCGTTCGGCTGGTCGGGCACCGGGTGAGGTTTCGGGCGACAGTCGGTCCGCAGGCCGGCGGCGAGGGGGTGCGGGCCTCACGGCGGGCCTCACTGCGGGGCGAGCCGTGCCACGCAGCGGTGGGTCGCGCCGGCCGTGCCGGGGGTGACGCGCAGTGTCAGCGAGGTGCCGTGGTGGAGCACTTCGATGGCGGGGTCCCGGGAGATCACTTCGGTGACGGCGCGGTCCCAGGTGAGGTCGAAGGTGTCGCCGGTGCGCTTGGGGTCGGACACGCAGAGGGTGCCGGTGCCGTCCACCTCGCGGACCAGGACGCAGGCGGGGGCGGTGGCGGTGAGCGGGCCGACGGTGCCGCCGAACCAGAAGTTGACGGCCCTCAGCCCGAGCGCGGGTACCGTGACCGCCTGCTGCTTCTCGTTGTTGGCGGCGAGCTTGAGCCAGCTGTCGGTCTTCTTCGCCCGGGACTCGGCGGTGTCGGCGGTGGCGCCGGGCAGCAGGACGTAGGCGTAGTCGGAGCCTTCGGGCCTGGTCGGGGTGCCGTGTGCCAGATGGAGCGTCAGGTACTCGCGGCTGACCGGTGTGGTGGACCCGCCGTGGTTGATGTCGTGCCACGCGCCGGTGCGCTTCTCCCAGGCGGCCTGGAGGTTGACCCCGCCGATGAAGACGTAGCCGCCGTGCCCGGAGAGGTGGGCCCACCGGGTGCCGGGGAGTGTCCGCGGCGGGAAGGGCCCGGTCAGGACCGTCCCGTCGCCGGCCGTGAACGTCCGGCTGCCGTGCTCGCCGAGGTTGCGGTTCTCGACGACGGTGTCGATGAGTTCGCCGCCGGAGGCCCGGATGCCGGCGCCCAGGCACACGACGCAGTCGTCGAGGAAGAACCAGGACTTCTTCGCCTGGAGCGTGCTGTTCAGGCCCCGGATGTTCTGGCCGACCGCCGCGTACGTGCCGTCGGTGGCGCCGCCGACCCAGCGCACGCCCGGCGCGGCGTCGTGCCAGGGCCCGGGGTAGCCGTCGGCGAGCTTCTTCCTCGACACGGTGGTGCCCGGCAGTCGGTACGGGTCGACGGTGGGCCAGAACGCGTCCGCGTACTGGCCGAGCCCGTCGCCGTCGACCCAGGTGTAGAGCATGCCCTGACCGGTGTGCCAGCCGCGCAGGTTCTCCTTGTAGCCGGTCTCGTAGTACGTGATCCACTGCGAGGACATGGACACCGTCACCGTCCATTGCGGCCTGCGGTGCACGGCGCGGTCCATCGCCGGAAGGATGGTGTGGCCGACGGGTTCCTCCGCGGGCCCGGTGCCGTCGAACAGGAGCGGCTTGATCAGCGACAGCGCGTCGATGCCCAGGCCGTTCAGCGGATCCGACCAGGTGTCGCGCAGCAGCCAGCCCTTGGCCATGGCCCGCCGGCGCGCGCGGTCGGCGGCCGGCTCCGACTCGGCGAGCAGCACGATGGCGGCGATGAGCGAGTGGCCCCGGCCGTGGTCGCTGCCGCCCTGCCGGCTGATCGCGCGGCCGGAGACGTGGTCCATCACCAGTCCGTCGTGGAGGCAGGGTGCGAAGCACCGGTCGACCGCGTCGTGGACGTTCTGCCGGAGCGGGTCGGTGACGGCCCACCGCGAGCCGTCGAGCAGGGCGAACAGCCGGGCCAGGCCGTCGAGCAGGACCTGCCCGAAGGTGCCGGTGTACGGGACGTTCCCGTGCTGGATGAGCGAGCCGTCGGCGTACAGCCCGTCGCCGGACGTGACGTACGGGAACACCGGTGAGAGGGATCCCGCGCCCCGGGCGATCTTCTCGGGCTGCTCGCCCACGATGCCGCGCAGCACCAGGACCCGGCACAGGTCGACACGGTTGGCACCGGTCGACTTGTCGACCTTGGCGTCGGTGACGAAGTGGTCGACGGCGAGCCCGTACCGGTGCAGCTGCTCGGCGGCGATGTGCGGGTGCAGCAGCACGCAGGTGTCCAGGAGGTGCTGGGGGGCACCGATCTGCCAGTCCCACCAGTTCTCGGATCCGGCCGGGGTGGACGGGTTGTAGATGGCGCTGTTCAGGTGGCGCAGGCCGTACAGGACGGCGTCGAGCAGGTCGGCGGCGCCGGTGTGGCCGGTACCGGGCTGGACGAACGCCTCGGCCATGATGCGCAGGCGCCGGTAGCTCGCGCACATGCGCGAGGAGCGCGTGCGCGCGTCGTGCGTGGCGGTGAAGTCCAGGTCGGACCAGAGCGCGCCGGGCGTGCGGAGCATCGTCCCGTGGTGGGCGTGGGCCTCCTTGCCGAGGGCGGAGAGCCGGTACTTGAACGGCTGCTCGGTGGGGGAGAAGCCCCGGCCCAGCATCAGGCCGGTCCACCGGGCGCGCAGCTCGGCGTACTCGTCGGACTCGTCGGCCGGCATGGCGGGTTCCTTTCACGGGCTCGGCGGTGCGGGCGCAGCCGTGTGGGCTCGGGGCTGCGGAAGTCCGGAGTCGGGCGAGGAGAGGCGGCGGCCACAGCGCGCCCGCCGGAGCGAGGGGTACCCCGCCCGGAATCCCGGGCCGGAGGCCGCGGGTGGCGGCGGCGCTCCCGTCGTCGGGGCGCCACCGCCCACGGGCGCTGCTGAGCGTTCCCATCGTGCGACCCGGCGCGACCGGCCGCCCGGTGGATACGGCCGCGCGAGGCACGCCGCGCGGCGTCCGTGCGCGGGTGCCTACGAGGGGTGCCTACGAGTGGGTGCTTACGAGGGGTGCCTGCGAGTGGGTGTGTGCGGTCGGGGGACACCGCCGTCGACCGGAGCAAACAGGGCCCCTGGAGCGGGAGTCACGGCTGATCGAGTGACCGGCGCGGGCCGGGGCTCGGCCCGTGGGTGCTGCCCGGCAGGACCTTCACCGGGCTGACCGACCGGACGCTCGCCCGGCAGACCGCCGCGTTGCCCGCCCGGGAGACCGGGCGGGACGCCCGGACGGTACCGGTCCGGCCGGAACCGGTCGTCGAGGTCGCCTTCGACGGCCTCCGGCGCGGCCCCCGCTACCCCGGCGGGCCGGCCCGGCGGTTCGCCCAAGTGGTGTGCTACCGACGGGACAAGAGCGCCGCCGAGGCCGACACGGTGGCCTCCGTACGGGAGTCGGCCGCCGCCGAAGGCTTGTGAGGCCGTCCGCGCGGCCCGGTCCGCCGACCCGCCCGGCAAAGATCCGCGGGTTGAACGCATTGTGCCGCCATGGGGGTTCACACACAGGGGCCGAATCAGCCGTTCTCGGTCCGGCCACCGTACCCGTCCGTAAACGGACCGGCGACGGCTAGTTTGACCGTGACAACGAGAGGCGGCCGCCGGGCAGCCGGCGCCGCCCTGGCGAAAGGTGTCCGACATGCAGGTGAGCGTCGACCGGGACCGTTGCTGCAGCTCCGGCATGTGCGTGACGAACGCCCCCGAGGTCTTCGACCAGGACGACCGGGACAGTCTCGTGATGCTCCGTCAGACCGTCCTGCTGCCCGAGCAGTTCGACGACGTCAGACTCGCCTCCGAGCTCTGCCCGGGCCGGGCGATCACCGTCACCGGGGACGAGCCCGCGCGGACCGGGGCCTGACGGACCCCCGCCGACGGACCCCCGCCGCCGGCCCCGCAGGCCGCCGGGAACCCTCCCGGGCCCCGAACCCCACGAGAACACCCGCGACGTGAGGAGACCCCCGCCTTGACCACCGCACCCACGACCCCCGTCCTCCCGGTGCCGGCCCGGCACTCCGGCGGCTGCCCGTTCGGCCCGCCGCCCGCGTACTCCGAGGCCGCCGCCACCGGGCCGGTGACCAGGGCCAAGCTGCCCGACGGCGACCTCTGCTGGCTGGTCACCGGCCTCGCCGAGGTCCGCACCGTGCTGTCCGACCGCCGGTTCAGTGCCGACATCCGCCATCCGGCCTTCCCGCTGCTGGTCGCCGGCGCTCGCGAGCTGATCACCGACAACCCGGACTTCCTGCGGCTCGACGACCCCGAGCACGCCCGTCAGCGCCGCATGCTCACCGGGGAATTCCTGGTCAAGCGGGTGGAGGCGCTGCGCCCGGAGATCCAGCGGATCGTGGACGAGGCACTGGACCGGATGACCGCGGGCCGGACCACGGCCGACCTGGTCACCGACTTCGCGCTGCCGGTGCCCTCGCTGGTGATCTGCCTGCTGCTCGGCGTGCCGTACGAGGACCACGACCGCTTCCAGGGCCTGAGCCGCACGATGCTCAACCAGGAGAGCACCGTGGAGCAGCTCCGGGAGGCCCAGGAGGAGGTCCTGGGCTACCTGCGCGACCTGACGGCCCGCAAGCGCGCACAGCCGGAGGACGACGTCCTCAGCCGACTCGCGGCGCGGGACGACCTGACTCCGGAGGACGCGGCCGCCATGGGCGTGCTGCTGCTGGTCGCCGGGCACGAGACGACCGCGAACATGATCGCGCTGTCGACCGCGCTGCTGCTGGAGCACCCCGAGCAGATCCCCGGCCTGGCCGACCCGGCCACCCTGCCGGGCGCGGTGGAGGAGCTGTTGCGGCTGCTGACCATCGTGCACACCGGCCTGCCCCGGGTGGCGCTGGAGGACGTGGAGCTGGGCGGCGTCACCGTCCGGGCCGGGGAGGGCGTGATGGCGATGCTCTCCACCGCCAACCGGGACGAGGCGGCGTTCGGCGGCGCCGGCCATCGGGCGACGGACGAGCTGGACCTGTACCGGGACGCCCGGCGGCACCTGGCGTTCGGCTTCGGCGTGCACCAGTGCCTGGGCCAGCCGCTGGCCCGCGCCGAACTCCAGATCGCCCTGGAGACGCTGTTCCGCCGGCTGCCGGGGCTGCGGCCGGCCGGCGAGCGCGAGTTCCGTACCGAGTCGTTCATCTACGGGATGCGGTCACTGCCCGTGGCCTGGTGACCGGGGCCCAGTGGAGAACTCTCACCGGATCGTGTGCCGGATGCCGCGCCTGCGCAGGTAGGCGCGGCACGGGCCGTCGCATTCCCGACGCGGCCTGCGGGGTACGCCGTCGCCCCGGCGGGTACGGCTACCCGCCCTGCCCGGCCGCGGTGGCGAGTTCGTCGAGCAGCGCGGTGACGGCGGCCTCGGTGAACCGGTAGCCGCCGGCGGTCTCGGCGATGCGGCCCGAGGCGGTGCGGGAGTTCCACCACTCTTCGAGGAAGCCGGGGGCGTATCCGCCGGTGCGGAAGCCGTACTGCTCGGGGTCGAGGCCGAAGGCGATCATGAGCTCGTAGTCCGGCAGTGTGTAGGAACGCTCGCTCTGCGGAGGCGTCCTCAGGTACCGCTCGAAGGAGTCGACCCGGTTGAAGCCGGTGAACAGCCAGAACAGGTAGTCGTACATCAGCATGGAGCGCGCGTCGGCGTGCAGGGCGAAGAACCCCTTGTCGTGCACGACTGCCTCGGCGAGCGCGCGCATTCGCCGGTCCGCGTCGGGCAGGACGTCCGCGACCTCGCGGAAGGCACGTAGGAGGACCGGGGAGAAGCTGCCGTCGCGCACCGTGGCCAGGGCGTCGAGCCGGTCCTGCTCCGAGGTGTCGTAGACGGACTCGTCGACCAGGCCCCTGACGAACGCCTCGAAGTTCTCGGCGACCGGGGTGATCGCGAAGTCGTTCTCCTGGTCGACGTGCACCACGGTCGGCTCGCCGTGACTGCCGCACGCGCGGTAGTCGAGGGCGAGCATGTCGTGGCCGGCCGAGGGCATGTCGGCGAAGTAGACACCGATGTCGGGGTACTCCCACATGTCGATCCAGAACAGGCTGCCGAACTCGCCGCCGAGCGATTGCGGCCGGGTCCGCCCGATGCCCCGGATACCGGTGATCTCGATGTAGTCCTCGGCCCAGGACGTCGCCTCGGGCATGGGGAAGCAGGTCCGGGCCGGGGTGCCGCCGTTGTGCGCGGTCATCAGCGCGACGTAGGAGCCGGGCAGGCGGTACCCGCCGAGCTCGTCCTCCAACGCCTCGATCGACTCCCGCGAGGGCGGCGCCTCCTCCACGTACTCCTTGAGCGCGTACGCCGAGTCGTCCCAGAACCCGGCGACGTCGAAGCCCTCGAAGTGTCCCACCGCATCCTCCTGTGCCTACTCGTCCGGCGATTGTACGTTCGGTTCCCGGCCGACGGCGGCGTCAGGGAGCTCTCCGGGCCGGAGTACCCCGGACTGCCCGTCAAGGTGCCCGTCAAGGTCGACGCGTAGCGGGGCTCGCACCGCTCCCGTGCCGTGGTGGCCGCGGTCAGCCGCCGTGGTGGCCCGTCTGCTCCCTCCTGCGGCGGGGGAGCCGGTGGGACTCGACCGGCCGTCCGCCCGCCAGGTGCTCGGTGACGATGCGGCCGGCGGCGGCCGGGTCGACGCTCCCGTACCAGACGTCGTCCGGCTGCACGCTGGCGACGGGGGCCTGGTTGCAGGGGAACTGGCACCCCGTCTGGGTGACGAGCACGTCGTCGTCGCCGAGGCCGTGCTCGGTCAGTGCCTGGACGAGGGCGCGCAGTCCCTCCTCCGCGCCCATGGCCGTGCACCGCGGGCCGCGGCACACCAGGACCTGGTGCCGGTGGCCGGTGACGTCCTCCCAGGCCGCGGACGTGAGGCCGGGCTCCTCGCCGGTGATGGGCCTGGTCACCGCGGCCACCGCGGCGACCGCCTCCGGCGAGTCGGCGAGGCGGGTCGCGACGAGGAGTTCGGGGCGGTGGCCCGCGCGCTCACGCCACCAGTACGCGGCGATCCGCCGCAGCCAGGACTGGGCCGGGCCGGAGGCCACGAGGCGGACGCCGACCAGGACCACGCTCTCGGTGCCCGCGTCGGCCAGCCTGGTCAGCTCGGCCGACAGGGAGGGGTCCGCCTGCTGGAGGAACGCGATCGAGGCCCGGTGCGACGCGGCCGTGCGGAGGAGTTCGTCACGGCGGACGGCCTCCCCGACCGACATGCCGACCAGGAGCACGGCACTGCGGCGGGCGGGGGCGTCCGGGGCGGGGGAGGTCATGGTGTCGTCCTTTCGTGCAGCAGTCCGTTCCACCGGATGTGCGGCCTGTCGTGCCGGGGGTGCCGTTCCACGGTGACGTCGACGCCGTAGACGTGCGCGATCGTGGGCGGGGTGAGCACCTCGGAGGTGGGCCCGTGGGCGACCAGCCGGCCGTCGAGCAGGACGGCGACCTCGTCGCAGTAGGCGGCGGCGAGTTCGAGGTCGTGCAGCGCGGCCACCGTGGTGATGCCCAGCCCGCGTACGGCGCCCAGGAAGCCGAGTTGGTGGCGCAGGTCGAGGTGGTTGGTGGGCTCGTCGAGCAGGAGCACGCCGGGCTCCTGCACCAGCGCCCGGGCGAGCTGGACCCGCTGCCGCTCGCCGCCCGACAGCGTCGGCCAGGACCGGTCGAGCAGATGGCCGACGTCGGCCGCGGCGACGGCGCCGGCGAACACCGATTGCTCGTGGGCGCCGGTGGCGGAGTCCGTCGGCACGGGCCAGCGGCCGCGGTGCGGTGTGCGTCCGAGCTCGATGACCTGACGGACCGGCAGCGACAGCCGGGTGTCCGCCTGCTGCTCCATGAAGGCCACCCGCCGTGCCCGCCGGCGGGCCGTGAGCACGTGGAGGTCCTCGCCGTCCAGGAGGACCCGGCCCGCGCTCGGCCGGGTCAGTCCGGCGACCGCGCGCAGCAGGGTGGTCTTCCCGGCGCCGTTGGGCCCGAGCAGGCCCGTGATCCGGCCGGGGCGGAACGCGAGCGAGACCGCGTCCAGCAGGGTGGCTCCGCCGGCGCGCACCCGCAGTCCCTCCGCGCGCAGCTCGACGGGGGGTGTCGCCGTCACCGCGCACCCCCGTCGGCCCGTCCCTGGCGCCACAGCAGCCAGGCGAAGAAGGGCGCTCCGAGCCCGGCCGTGATGACGCCGACGGGGATCTCCCGGTCGGGGAGGACCGAGCGCGCCAGGACGTCGCTGCCCACCAGGAGGGACGCGCCGACCAGTGCCGACACGGGCAGCAGGAGGGCGTGGCGCGGGCCGCAGACGAGACGGACCACGTGCGGTACGACCAGGCCGAGGAACCCGATGACGCCGGTGTGGGCGACCAGGCACGCGGTCACCAGCGCGGCGGTGGCGACGAGGACCCAGCGGGTGCGCTCGACGTGGACGCCGAGGGAGCGGGCGGCGGTCTCGCCGAAGGCGAAGGCGTCCAGGTCGCGGGCCGAGGAGGCCAGGACCGTGACACCGACCAGCGCCACCGCCGTCAGGAAGACGGCGGTGGGCCACCGCACGCCGGCGACCGAGCCCAGCGTCCACTCCATGACACCGCGTGCCGCGTTGCGGTCCCCGAGGACCATCACGACGAACGAGGTGTAGGCCCCGCACATCTGTCCCACGGCGATGCCGGCGAGCACGGTCCGGGTGGTCGGTAGCGACCGGGTGCGCGCGCCGGCCAGTGCCAGGACGACGACGGCGGCGAGCAGGGCGCCGGCGAAGGCCGCCGTCGACACCGCGCCGGTGCCCAGGGCACCGGACACGCCGACGCCGAGGACGATCACGGTGACCGCGCCGGCGGCGGCTCCGTCCGAGATCCCGAGCAGGAAGGGATCGGCCAGGTCGTTCCCGGTCAGCGTCTGCAGCACGGCGCCGCAGACCGCGAGGCCGGCGCCGGTGGCAGCCGCTCCCAGGACCCGCGGCAGCCGCAACTGCCAGACGATCTGGTCGTCCAGCAGCGTCACCTGCGGGTCGCCCAGACCGAGACGGCGCAGCACGACGTCGATCACCGTCCCGACCGGTTCGTGCCGCGAGCCCACGGCGAGGCCGAGCAGCACGGTGGCCAGGAGCAGGGCCGCGCCGACGGCCAGGGCCGCCGGGGGGGGGGCCCCCCCCCCGGGGGCCCCCCCGGGCGGCCGCCGCGCGGGCCGGGGCGGGGGCGGCGGGGCCCGGACCGGCGGGCCGCGCGACGGCGGGGTGGGGTGCGTCGGGGTGGGGCGCGGCGGGGTGGGGCGCGGTCATGAACCCGGGTGCAGTCGGCCCAGCCCCGCGGACACCCGGGCGGCGCCGTCGGCGAGCAGGACGCCGGGGGTCGACTCCGAGAACGGCACCACCACGAAGGCCTTGCGCTGTACGGCGGTGAGCTTGCCCAGCACCGGGTCGTTCGTCAGGTAGTCGATCTTGGACTGGGCCGTGTCCCAGCCGGCGTCCGCGACCACGATGGCGTCCGGGTCCGCCGCGACGACCTTCTCCCAGCTGACGTTCTGCCAGCCGCCGGGCAGGTCCGCGAAGACGTTGCGGGCGCCCACGGCGTCCAGCACGAGCTGGGGCCCGCCGTGGCCCGCGCCGACGAACGGCGCCTTGGTGTCCGAGTCGAACCACAGGACCTTCGGGTCCTTGCCCGCGGCCGCCGCCGTGAACCCGGCGAGCTGCTGCTCCTGCTGCTGCCGGATCGCGGTGGCCCGCTCCGTGACACCGAAGACCCTGGCGACGTCGTCCAGTTCGCCCCACACCGCCTGCCAGGTCGGCGGCGGCACCTGGCTCTTGTCCGAGCAGCCGAACGGGGACAGGTACGACGGGATGCCCTGGCCGCGCAGCTCCTCCCGGGTGCCCGCGACCTTGGCGGTGAAGGCGCTGGAGTAGGAGGCGTACAGGAAGTCGGGACGGGCCGCGAGGAGCTTCTCCTTCGTCGGGTAGTCCTTGGAGAGCACCGGGACGGAGTCGTAGGCCGCCTTCCACTTCTCCGGGACGGCGTCGTCGAGGTAGGCGGTACCGGCCATCCGGGACTGCAGGCCGAGCGCCAGGGCGACCTCGGTGGCCCCCTGGTTGAGCGTCACCAGCCGGTCGGGCGGCGCGCCGACCGTCACGGTGGTCCCGCAGTTGTCCACGCTGACCGGCGCGGCGCTGCCGGTCGTCCCGCCGGAGGCGACGGGTGCGGGGGCGCCCGCGCAGGCTCCCAGCACGCCGACGGATAGCAGGGCCGCGACCGCCCGGCCGACATGTGTGCCGACACGTGTCGGACCTGTGGGACGTACAGAACGTATGGGACGTACAGAACGTATGGGACGAACTGATCGCATGGACGGCATGGATCGTAGGGATCGGACCGGATGCGGGTACGGCAGATCGCTGGGCACGTGTTCTCCAAAACCCTCGTGGAACATGTCGCGCCGTGGCCGGTCTCCTGGCTTCCGCATCGACGTGCCGCGGCCGACCTTCCCAAGCGGCTCTTCCAGCCCGCCCAGTGGTCCCGACCGCTGGGAAAGCCGGTCGGCGAGGGCCGCGGTACTCCGCGGCAACAGTGGCGAGGGCCGCACCGGACTCAGACCGGTTTCCCGTACACCACGGCGTTGGCACGCTATCAGGCACGGTCAGGCCGGTGAGGGCCAGGTCACGGGATGATCGTCTGGATCGCTCGTGGGGGGTGGCGGATGGACCGGCCTGACGGCCCGTCCGGTGCCGCCGGTCAGGTGCGCGCGTCCGGTGCGCCGGTCAGGGCCGCCGGACGGCCGCCTCGTCCAGCGACAGGGTCCGCGCGGTGGCGTCGACCGTCGCCCGCACGCCGAGCGGCAGCGGCAGGTTCGGCCCGGCGTGGCCGAACTCCACCTGCCCGAGCACCGGCAGGTCCCGGTCGCCGACCACGTCCAGCACGACCTCGCGCAGCGCCGGGACGTCCGTGCCGCAGCCGGCGGCGGCCACCTGGTGCGGCACGCCGACGACCATCCCCGCGATCCGGTCGAGCACCCCGGCGAGGCGCAGCACGTGCAGGTCGTGCCAGAGGGCCGACAGCGGGCGGTCCACCTCCTCCCAGAAGAGCAGCGCGCCGTCGAAGCGCTCGGCCGGCAGGGCGAAGGGTGTCGCCTGAAGGGCCACCAGGCGGCCGAGCAGCCCGCCGATCAGCGGTCCGCTCGCCCGCCCGGCCCGCCAGCACTCCCAGGAGGCGGAGGCCGGCAGCGGCCCGAGCGGCTCGGCCGCCGACAGCAGCCGGCCGTAGACCCCGGCGAGCTCCGCCCGGCGGGCGGCCGTGGCCGCGCTCTGCCAGGAGCCGCCCAGGCCGTAGGTCGCCATGTCGCCGTGTATGCCGACCAGCCCCGTCCTGCCGAACAGTGCCAGGTGGACCAGTGAGAGGTCGCTGCAGCCCAGGAACGGCTTGGGGTCGGCCCGTACCGCGTCCATGTCCAGCAGGTCCAGGTAGCCGACCGCGGCCTGGCCGCCGGTGTGGGCCACGATCGCCCGGACCTCGGGGTCGCGCAGCAGGCCGTTGAACTCCGCGGCCTGCTCGGCCGGTGACCCGGCGGCCCACCAGCGCCGACGGCCGCCGCTCGTGGCCGGGGTGCGGTGCACCCGGAACCCCCACTCCCGCAGCTCCGCCACTCCACGGGCCAGCAGCGCCGCGGCGTCGTCCTCCAGCGGCCCGGACGGCGCCGACACGACGACCAGGTCGCCGGGCGCCAGCGCGCGCGGCCGGAGCGGGCCGTCCTGCCGTCCGGTAAATTCGAACGCGTTGTCGATTGCCGTCATGCGGCCTGTCTACCAGACGGGTCCGACAGTCGGGTGCGGCAGCCGGACCCGGGCCCGGTGTCCGCCGCGTGCCCCGGGCGCATCGGGCGGTGCCGTCGGCGCGGTCGGGAAGCACGCGGGAGCCGAGGGGTCAGCGTGCCGTGGGGAAGGCGGCGCGCAGCGCGGATCCCCGGGTGACGAACGCGACCCGGATGACGGGCAGCACGCAGACCGCCTGCATCACGGCGTACCAGAGCGGGCAGACACCCGGGATCAGATCGACGCCGACGATCGCGATCGGCATGATGACGGCGAGGGCGCTCACGCGATCGAAGGCCCGTCGGGATCCCCGGGAGGCGGAGACGGTGATCCGGTGGATCAGCACGGCGACCACGGGCAGCAGGGCTGCCCGGACCCACATGAACGTGTTCACCGTGTGACCGCCGGACACCGCGACGACCGCGACGACCGCGAGGAGGGCGACGGCGCTGAGCGCGCCGTAGATCTTGACACTGTTCTTCACCGTGTCGAAGGCTTCCTGGGTGCGGGGGCTGTCGAGGAGTGCCGTCCCGGCCGTGTTCTCGTTGGTTTCCATGCTCACCGACGTTAGGAAGCGCCGGGCCGACGCGGTATCCGGCTGGACCCACGGGTGGGTGGGGGTAGCCCCACTCCCCGGCCGACCACGGCCTCGGCGGGCTCCGCGCGGTGCACAGTGGGAGCACCGGACGGAAAGCGAAGGAAGAGTCATGAGACAGCTGGGTTCGTGGGCGGCGCGCGTCGGCGTGGGGTTCGTACGGGCGTGCGTCGTGGCGGCCGTCAGCATGCTGGTCCCGGCCGTGTGGGCCGCCGCCGTGGCGCTGGGGATCTGGTGGGGCGCGGGAAACCCGTGGTCGTGGCTGGCGCCGGTCGTGCTGGTGAGCGTGGGCACGCTCGCCCTGTCCCGCCCGGTCTGCCGGATGGTCCGCTTCCTCGTCGCGAGGTGGACGGCCACCGTCATCCCCGCCGGATACCGGCAGGCCGGGCCGGTGACGCGGATGTCAACCGGGTACTGGTGGAACGGCTTCGGCTACGAGCGCACCCGCCGCGACGCCCTCATGGACCAGAAGTGGCGGGTCCGGTGGAGCGACCCCGCCAACTGGCGCGACCTGCGGTTCACGGCCGTCGCGCCGCTCACCGCGGGCCTGGTCGCCGCCCTCCCGCCGGCCGGGGTGGCCGCAGCGGCCCTCGGGCTCGCCCGGCCGGAGCCCGCCGCGCGCCTCGCCGCACTGCTCGGCCTGGTCGTGGCCGTCGCCGGCGCCCCGTACGCCTGGCGGTGTGTCGAGCCGGTGGCCGTCCGCTTCCTGCGCCCGTCACCCGCGATGGCGCTGGCGGACCGGGTGGACGAACTGACCGCCCAGCGCGCGGATGCGACGGTCGCCCAGGCCGCCGAGATCCGCCGGATCGAGCGGGACCTGCACGACGGGGCGCAGGCCCGCCTGGTCGGGCTCGGGCTCTCGCTGGCGACCGCGGAGAAGCTGATGGAAACCAACCCGGACCAGGCCAGGACGCTGATGCGGGACGCGCGGGCCGCTGCCACCGCGTCACTGACCGAACTCCGCGACCTGGTCCAGGGAATCAACCCGCCCGTGCTGAGCGACCGCGGGCTCGTCGACGCCGTCCGCGCCCTCGCCCTGGACAGCCCGCTCGAAACGGCCGTCAGCGCGGACCTCCGCCTCAGCCTGGACCCGCCGATCGAGTCCGCCATGTACTTCGCCGTCGCCGAACTGCTGACCAACGCGGTCAAGCACGCCCGCGCGACCCGGGCCCGGATCTCCGTCACCCAGGACGACACCGGCCTCGTCATCGACGTCGAGGACGACGGCCGCGGCGGAGCCGGCCTGCGAGCCGACGGCGGACTCGCGGGGCTGCGCCGCCGCCTCGCGGTCTTCGACGCCACCCTGGAGATCACCAGCCCGGCAGGCGGCCCGACCCGGGTGAGGATGATGGTGCCATGCGAATCGTAGTAGCCGAAGACCTCTACCTCCTGCGCGACGGAATGGTCCGCCTCATCGAGGCGTACGGGCACCAGGTGGTGGCGACCGCGGCCACCGGCCCCGAAACGCTGGAGGCGCTGCTGACGTGGCGGCCGGACGTTGCCGTCGTCGACGTCCGCATGCCACCGACCCAGTCGGACGAGGGACTGCGGGCGGTTCTCGCCGCCCGCGCCGAACTGCCCGGACTGCCGGTCCTCATCCTCTCCCAGTACGTCGAGCAGCTGTACGCCCGCGAGCTCCTGGCCGACGGCGCCGGTGGCATCGGCTACTTCCTCAAGGAGAGCGTCTTCGACGGCGATCAGTTCATCGACGCCCTGGAACGCGTCGCCGCCGGCGGGACGGCCATGGACCCGGCCGTCATCACCAAGCTCCTGTCCAACGGATCGTCGAACCGACGGCTCGAACGGCTCACCGAACGCGAACACTCCGTGCTCGGCCTCATGGCCGAAGGACTGTCCAACCAGGCCATCGGCCAACGGCTCTTCCTCAGCGAAAGCGCCATCAGCAAGTACACCACCTCCCTGTTCGGCAAACTCGGGGTCACCGACGACGACAACAGCAACCGCCGCGTCCTCGCCGTTCTCACCTACCTGAACAACCCCTGACGCGCCTCGGCCCGACCGCGGGTCGGTGTTCCACCGGTGGAAGCCCGCGGTGCCTGTTCCTTCGTCGGGCACTATCGGGCCCCCGGGGACCCGGGATCGACGGATGCGGTACGGGAATCCGGCGATCCGATGACGGCGGCGAACTCCGCTGGGATGCTGGGACCTTGGCCCGACCACCGCACCGACCCGGGGAGCCACCCATGCCGCTGTTCGGCAACCGCAAGAACCTTCCGAAGCCGCTCTGCGACGAGCACGGCCCGTGCAAGGCGCTGGCCGCGATATCGGTCTTCGAGGTCCGGCCCCGGCTGCGGCTGCTGGTCACCCCGGTCCGCGCCCTCGGCCCCGACCCGATGGCCCGGCAGATCGACGACGAGCTGTCGCTCGTCCTGTGCGTGGACGCCGGGAAGAAGGGCGGGAAGACCGAGGCCCTGCTCATCGCCGAGCACTCCGCCGACCAGTGGAGCGTCAGCCGGGCCGAGCTCTGGGAGCGGGCCTTCGCCAACCTGGCCGGCGAGCCGCTCAACCGGCAGTCCTTCAACGCCTCGAACGGCGACGTCCTCCACACCGTCAACGGAACGGGGGCGTGGCCCGGCGCCGCCCAGGCCCTGCGCCTGGAGAACGCCCTGGGCGGGGTCGAGCTGCCCCACGGCGCCCTGGTCACCCTCCCGACGAACAACGCGTTCTGCGCGACGCCGATCCGCAGCAGCTCGTCACTGAACGCGATCCGCTTCATGATCGACCTGTCGAAGCAGCTCCAGACGAACGACCCGGCGCCGCTGACCTCGTCGATCTTCTGGTACCGGGACGGCCGGCTGGAGAACCTGAACGTCGGGGACAACGGCATGATGCGGCCGTCCGCCCGCTTCCGGGACATGATGGACGGCCTCCCCGCCGCGTGACCCCCCGGGCGCTGCCGCCGCACGGGTTCGGCCCGGTGTCACAGCCGGGCGTGCGAGCCGATGTCGGCGCGGAACGCCTCGACCATGGCGGCCGTCACCGTCGGGCGGCTCGCGCCGATCGCGGCGAGGTGGTCCGCGGTGGTCGCCCCCGGTACGGCGTCGTCCCGTTCGAACGCGGTCTGGGCCGCCAGGCGCGCGGCGTGCTCGATGTCGGCGGGGGAGAAGCGCTCGCTCGCGGCGACCAGCGCGGGGACGTCCACGTCGACCCGGTCGGTGCCCAGCGCGTGACGCGACCAGATCGCCGCGCGGGCGCCCGGGTCGGGCGGGCCGATCGGGATGACGTAGTCGAACCGGCCGGTGCGCAGGAACGCCGGGTCGAGCGAGCGGACGGAGTTGGTCGCGCAGACCAGCAGCCGGCCGTCACGTTCACGGAACCCGGGGATCAGCTTGAGCAGTTCGTTGGTCACCCCGTGCATCGCCCCGGTCCGGCCGGCCTCGCCGCGCACCGGGGCGATCTCCTCCACCTCGTCGATGAAGACCAGCACCCGCTCCAGCTCGCCGATCCGCGCGAACGCGCTGCGCAGCGCGGCGGCGAGATTGCCCTCGTCGGCGAGGCGGGAGGGCAGCAGTTCGACGAACGGCCAGCCCAGCCGGGAGGCGATCGCCCGGGCGAAGGTCGTCTTGCCGGTGCCCGGCGGGCCGAACAGGGTGATCGCGCGCGGCGGCCGGACCCCGTGCCGGGCCGCGCGCTCCGGCTCGGCGAGCGGCAGCACGATCCGGCGCTCGATCAGCTCCTTCTCGGCGGTCATCCCGGCGACCCGGTCCCACAGGTCACCGCCGAGCAGCCGCCCGCCGAGCTCGTCCAGGGTGCCGGTGGCGGGGCCCGCGGCGGGCTCGGTCTTCTCGAAGTACGCGGCGGCCGGGCGCCGTTCGTAGCCGGCGTTGTGCAGCCCCTCGCCGAGCAGCTCCTCCTCCGGGAGCACATAGGCGATCCGCCGCACCCGCGCTTCGACCAGCCGTCGCTCCAACTCCCGCAGCAGCGCACTGGCCAGGCCCCGCCCGCGCCAGGCCGGGGCGATCGCCACCCGCATCACCCACGCCCGCTCGCCCGCCCCCGCCACCTGCGCCAGCGCGGCCCCGATCGGCACGCCGTCGTGCACCGCGACGACGGCGGGCTCGCGCGCGGTCAGCGCGGCGATGCACTCGGCGAGCGAGAACACGGACTCCTGCCCGAGCCCGGCGGTGCTGTCGATCAGATGGACGACGGCTGCGAGGTCGTCCTCGCGGTAGTCGTGGATCAGCCAGTTCACGGGTGTCGCTCCTGAGGTCGCCGGTCTTCGCCCGCCGGTCTTCGATTGCCGTACGGCGATTGCCGGTCTCCGGTCGTGCGGGTTCCGGCGAAGGTAGGCGCAGCGGGCCTGACCGGTCGCGCGCCGCCCGGGACAACGCGGCGTGGACGAACCGTACGGGACGGCGTCTTGCCCCGGTGCGCCCCGGTACACCCCGGCGCGGTCCCCCGCCTTCCCCGCCGTATGTGTGCGGCAGTGCGAAAGTACCTGTCATGACCTATGCCGTGGATTTCGCCACCGTCTCGACCGTCGGCCTGGAGTCGTCGCCCGTCGCGGACGCGCTGGCCGGCCTGCGGGCCAACGAGGCCCGCTACTTCAAGACCAAGTACGACCACGTCTTCACGGTGGAGCCCGCCGCCGACGCCGCGGACGTCGTCGACTGGGTGCACCGGATCCTCCGGGAGGAGCGCGGGATCGTCATCGCGTCCCGGCCGCTGGAGGCCACCGGCTTCCAGGTCGGGGACATCCGGATGGCCTACGTCTTCTACGAGAGCGGTCTGTCGGTCAACGTGATGTACACCGTCGCCGACGCCGGGAAGCGGGCGGTCGGGTTCAAGCTCTCGGACGGGATGGAGGTCCCGGAGGAACTCGCCTCGCGGTTCAAGTTCGCCCGCCAGAAGTCGAAGCTCGCCGGGACCATTCGGGGGTCCTTCTTCGTCATCAAGAACGAGTACTGAGCCCACCGAAAGACCGAGTGAAGGAGACAAGGGCGTTGGCCACGAAGACAGTTGCGATCTTCTCCCTGGGCGGCACCATCGCCATGACCACCGACCCCGCCACCGGCGGGGTCGTGCCGGCGCTGTCCGCCCACGACCTGCTCGCCGCCGTGCCCGCGCTGCAGGGGCTCGACGTGGAGCTGCGCGTCCACGACTTCCGGCGGCTGCCCGGCGCGTCCCTCGGCTTCGACGACCTGCGCGCGCTCGCCGACGCCCTCGCCGAGGCCTTCCGGGCCGGGTGCGACGGCGCGGTGGTCACCCAGGGCACCGACACCATCGAGGAGACCGCCTACCTGCTCGACCTGCTGCACCCCGGCGACCAGCCGGTCGTCGTCACCGGCGCGATGCGCAACCCCACCCTCCCCGGCGCCGACGGCCCGGCGAACGTCTTCGCGGCCGTCGTCGCCGCCGCGGCCCCGGAGCTGAGCGGCGCCGGCGCGGTGGTCGTACTCGGCGACGAGGTCCACGCGGCCCGGCACGTCCGCAAGTCCCACAGCACCAGCCCCGCCGCGTTCACGTCCCCGGCCGCCGGGCCCCTCGGGCGCCTCTACGAGGGCCGCGTCCACCTGCACGGCCCGCTCGCCGCCCGGACGGTCTTCGCCGACCCGTCGACCGGTGCCCCGGCCCGGGTCGGCCTGTACACCGCGACCCTCGGCGACGACGGGACCCTCCTCGCCGCGATGGCCGACGCGTGCGACGGGCTCGTCCTGGCCGCGTTCGGAGTCGGCCACGTCCCCGAGAGCTTCGTCGGCGTCCTGGACCGGGCCGCCTCGCGGATCCCCGTCGTCCTCGCCGGCCGGATCGGCAACGGCCCCGTCCTGGAACGGACGTACGGCTTCCCCGGCTCGGAGCGGGACCTGCTGGCGCGCGGCCTGATCCGGGGCGGCCACCTCGACCCGTACAAGGCCCGCCTGCTGCTGCACGTCCTGCTCGCCCAGGGCCGCAAGCCCGACGAGATCACCGCCGCCTTCGCCACCGCGGCCCACTGACACCCGCCCGGCCCGGCCTCGCCCCTCCCAGCGGATCAGGGTCAGGGCAGGGGGCCGGGTCAGGGCCGGGGTCAGGGGTTGGGGGCGTCCCAGACGCCGGCGAACATCTGCTGGAGCTGGTCCTCGGCGATCGGTTGTTCGGGGAGCGGGTGCTGGGCCGGGGTGCGGAAGCCGTCGAGGAGGAGGGCGAGGTGGCGGCGCCAGAGGCCCGGGCGGAGGTCCTCGGCGGCGGGGACGGCGCGGCACAGCGGGCCGAGCATGAAGAGCAGGTCCATGGTGGTGACGTCGGTGCGCATGGTGCCCTGCTGCTGGGCCCTGGCGACCAGTCGGCCGACGGTGGCGGCGTTGTGCCGGCTCATCTCGGCGAGTTTCGGCACGGTCGGGACGGCGGCGGTGACCAGGTCGTTGACGGCCCGGTTCTCGGCGACCAGGGCGAAGATCCGGGTGAAGTAGCCCTCGACGGCGAGGAAGGCGTCCTCGGTGGCGAGGGCTTCCTCGCCGGCTTCGACGATGAGGTCGGCCGCCGAGGCGAAGACCTCGCCGATCAGTGCCTCGCGGGTGGGGAAGTGCCGGTAGAGGGTGGCGTTGCCGACGCCGGCCCGGCGGGCGATGAGGTCGATCGGCGCGTCGAGGCCGAGTTCGGCGAAGACGTCGAGCGCGGCCGCGAGCAGGGCGTCGCGGTTGCGCTGGGCGTCCCGCCGCAGTGGTGGGCGGCTCGATCGCTGGGTCATGGGTCGATCCTACGGGCCCCGGCCCGGCCGGGGGCCCGACCCGCGGCCCAATCGGGGAGCACTCCCCGCTTCCTGCTAGGGTGCCGATCGTAAAGCGGGGAGTCCTCCCCGATTCTGCGTGAGACCTCGGAGGAGGTGCCGTGACCAACCGCACCGCGAGCACCCGTACGGGCGGCCGCACGGCCCCGGAAGGGCGCGCCGTACGGGCCGCCGACTGGGCCGACGGCCGCCTGGGTATCCACACCCTGGCCAGGGCGAACCTGCGCAAGATCTTCCCGGACCACTGGTCCTTCATGCTGGGCGAGATCTGCCTCTACACCTTCGTCATCATCATCCTGACCGGCGTCTACCTGACGCTGTTCTTCAAGCCGTCGATGGCCGAAGTGGTCTACGACGGCTCGTACGTGCCGCTCAAGGGCATCGCGATGTCGGAGGCCTACGCCTCCACGGTCGACATCAGCTTCGAGGTGCGCGGCGGTCTGCTGATCCGCCAGATCCACCACTGGGCCGCGGTCGTGTTCGTCGCGGCGATGTTCGTGCACATGATGCGGGTGTTCTTCACCGGCGCGTTCCGCAAGCCGCGTGAGATCAACTGGGTCTTCGGCTTCCTGCTGCTCTTCCTCGGCATGCTGGACGGCTTCTTCGGCTACTCGCTCCCCGACGACCTGCTGTCCGGTACCGGCATCCGCTTCATCGAGGGCGTCGTGCTCGCGTTGCCGCTGGTGGGCACGTACATCCAGATGTTCCTGTTCGGGGGCGAGTTCCCCGGCCACGACATCGTGCCGCGCTTCTTCACCATCCACGTACTGCTCGTCCCGGGCATCATGCTCGGCCTGCTGGTGGCGCACCTGATCCTGGTCTTCTACCACAAGCACACCCAGTGGGCGGGCCCGGGCAGGACCGAGAAGAACGTCGTCGGCATGCCGCTGATGCCGGTCTACATGGCCAAGGCCGGCGGCTTCTTCTTCCTGGTCTTCGGCATCGTGGCGCTGATGTCCGCGATCGCCACCATCAACCCGATCTGGTCCTACGGCCCGTACCGCCCCGACCAGGTGTCCACCGACGCCCAGCCGGACTGGTACATGGGCTTCGCCGAGGGGCTGATCCGGGTCATGCCGGGCTGGGAGGTCGGCCTGTGGGGGCACACCCTGAACCTGGGGGTGCTGATCCCGTTCACGCTCTTCCCGCTGATCCTCGGTGCGATCGCCGTCTACCCGTTCGTCGAGGGCTGGGTCTCCGCGGACCGCCGCGAGCACCACCTGCTCGACCGTCCGCGCAACGCCCCGGTGCGCACCGCGCTGGGCGCCGCCTGGATCTCGCTGTACCTGGTGATGCTGGCCGGCGGCGGCAACGACCTGTTCGCCACCCACCTGCACCTGTCGCTGAACACCATCACCTACGCCGTACGGGCCGGCTTCTTCGTCGTCCCGGTGGCCACCTTCGTCATCACCAAGCGCTGGTGCCTCGGCCTCCAGCGCCGCGACCGGGAGAAGGTGCTGCACGGCCGCGAATCGGGCGTCATCAGGCGGCTGCCGCACGGCGAGTTCGTCGAGGTCCACACGCCGCTGTCCGCAGCGGAGCTGCACCGGCTGACCGCCCACGAGCAGCCCCGGCCGCTGGAGCTGCCGGCCGGTACGGACGGGAACGGCGTCGCCCGCAAGGCCGGCCCGCTCGCCCGCACCCGGGTCCGGCTGTCCCGCGCCCTGTACGGCGACGGCGCCCGGATCGCCAAGCCCACCGGCGAGGAGTACCGCGAACTCGCCGACCGGCACGGGCACTGACCACCCGGAGGAACCGTGGACGCGAACGTGAACGTGGCCGAGGAGACCGAACTCCTCGCCGACAGCAGGTACCTGCTGCTCACCACGTACGGCGCCGGCGGCCGCCTGGCCGGCCCGCCCACCTGGGTGGTGGCGGACGGCACCGGCCTCGGCATCTGCACCACCGCGCACTCCGAGACGGTCGAGCGGATCCGCCGCCGTGCCCGGGTCCTGGTCGGCCCCTGCGACGCGCACGGCCGGCCGACCGGGCGCCAACTGCCCGGCCGGGCACGGCTGTGCGACGCCGAGGCCACCGCCCGCTACCGCACCTCGCTGATCGACAAGTACGGGATGCCCGCGCTGTTCACCCTGGCCCGCTGCCGCCTGCGGCTGGGCCTGGCGGGTACGGTCGGCATCAGGATCGCCCTCGACGGCTGGGAGCGCCGGCTCATCGGGCCGGAGTGGCCGGTGCCGCCGCACTACTGCCCGAACTGACGCGCGCCGGTCCTCCCGCGTACGCGGGAGGCCGCAACGGCGGCCCGGACGCCCACCGCTACCGTCTACGCCTACCGTCCACGTCTACCGTCTGCCCCCACCGTCTGCCCCCACCGTCTGGCCTCACCGTCTACGCGGCACGAGTCCGGTCTCGAAGGCGATGATCGCCAGGTGGACGCGGTCCCGGGCCTCGAGCTTGGCGAACAGCCGCGCGACATGGGTCTTCGCGGTCGCCGCGCTGATCACCAGCCGCTCGGCTATCTCACTGTTCGTCAGTCCCTGGCCGACCAGTGCCAGCACCTCGCGCTCCCGGTCGGTGATCCCCGCGATGGGACCCGGGTCCGCGGCGGGCCCGGCGTCCGGTTCCGGGGCCGCGGGGCCGGACGTTCCGGCGAAGTCCGCGATCAGCCGTCGGGTCACGCTCGGCGCGATCAGCGCGTCGCCCGCGGCCACCACGCGGATCGCCTCCAGGATCGCGTCCAGGGCCATGCTCTTGAGCAGGAATCCGCTGGCCCCGGCGCGCAGTGCGCCGTAGACGTACTCGTCGTGGTCGAAGGTCGTCAGCACCAGGACCTTGGGCGGGTCCGGCTCGGCGGTCGCCTGCCGGGTCGCCTCGATCCCGTCCACGCCCGGCATCCGGATGTCCATCACCACGACGTCCGGCCGCAGTTCGCGCACCAGGCGGACCGCCTCGCGGCCGTCGCCGGCCTGGCCGACCACCTCCAGGTCGTCGGTGTCGCCGATCAGGATCCCGAGCCCGACCAGCATCAGCGGCTGGTCGTCGACCAGCAGTACCCGCACGCTCATGCCGGGAGCCTCGCCGTCACCAGGAATCCGCCCTCCGGACGCTGTCCGGCGCTGAACTGGCCGGACAGCAACGTCACCCGCTCGCGCATGCCGAGCAGGCCGAACCCGCTCCCGCGGGCCGCGGAGGCCCTCGGACGGCCCGGCCCGCCGAGACCGTCGTCCCCGTCGTCCACCACCTCGATCGTCACCCCTTCCGGCTCGTAACCGACCGCGACCCGGCACGTCCGCGCCCTGGAATGCCGCACCACGTTCGTCACCGACTCCTGGATGATCCGGAACGCCGACAGTTCGATCTCCGGCGGCAGTGGCCGCGGCTCGCCCCGCCAGGTCACCTGAACCCGCACCCCGGCGCTGGCCGTGCGTTCGGCGAGCTGCGGGACGTCGGCCAGGCTGCCGGCCGGCGCCAGCGGAGCGGCCTGCGGCATGGCGTCGTCCGGCTCGGCGCGGCGGAGCGCCCCGAGCATGCGCTGCAGCTCCAGCAGCGTCTCCCGGCCGGTGGTCTCGATGCCGGTCAGCGCCTGCCGCGCCTGCTCGGGCTTGGTCTCCACGACCCGCGCCGCCGCTCCCGACAGCACCGTGATGATCCCGATGCTGTGCGCGACGCTGTCGTGCAGCTCGCGGGCGATCCGTAGCCGCTCGGCCATGACGACGCGGGCCGCGGTCTGCTCCTGGAGGGCTTCGAGGTATTCACGGCGTCTGCGGTACACCCCTCCGAAGACCCACGCGACCGCGAACCACAACGCGAACTGCCCGGCCCACTGGGACGCGTCGCCGATGTTCTGCTCGCGGTCGTGGATGTTGCTGACGAACGCGGCCGCGACGGCCGCGACGGAGCCGACGGCGGCAGCCTTGGGCCGCCGGACGGCGAGGTACCCGCCCAGGCCGACGAGCAGGACGAACACGATCAAGGGCCGCGCGTCGAAGGCGTCGCCGAGGACCGCTTCGCCCAGGACCGCCGCGAAGACCACCGCCGGCAGACGGCGCACCAGCAGAACCGGCAGGGCGAGCACGACGCAGAGGCCGAGGATCTGGAAGCCCCCGAGGTCGGGAAACCGGAACAGGCCGTCGTAGTGCGCCGAGTTGGGCAGCATCGTCAGGGCGAGAATCAGCGCGTACAGGCAGGCGGTGGCCAGCACCACGGCCTGTGACATCAGCCAGGTCACGCGCTTCGATGTCGAGAGACGCTGGAGAAGCTGTTCCATACGGTGATCGTATTCAGTGGCGTCGGCCCTGCGCGTCGCCCCGGGGATGTACGCGGATACGCCCCCGGGGCGACGGCCCGGGGAAGAGGTGACATCCGCCGGCCGACGCGGTGGATCGTGGTCCGTTCCTAGGTTCATGGCCATGACGAATACACCGATGATCGAACTTCGCGACGTGGCAAGGACGTACGACGGCGGCCCGCCCGCACTGGCCGGTGTCACCCTGTCCGTGGCGGCCGGTGAGTGCGTGGCGGTCCTCGGCCATTCCGGCAGTGGCAAGTCCACGCTGCTGAACCTGATCGCGGGTCTGGACAAGCCCTCCAGCGGCACCGTGACCGTCGACGGCACCCGCGTCGACCGGCTCGGCGAGGCCGGCTCGGCGAAGTACCGCCGGGCCTCCGTCGGCATGGTCTTCCAGTTCTTCAACCTGCTGGACGACCTGACCGTGCTGGACAACGTCATGGTTCCGGCGCGGCTGGCCGGGATGGGCAAGGGCGAAGCGAAGCGGCGGGCCGTCGAACTGCTCGACTCGCTGGGCGTCGACCGGCACGCCAAGGCCTACCCGCAGCGGCTGTCCGGCGGGGAACGGCAGCGGGTGGCGGTGGCCAGGGCCCTGATGAACAAGCCGGCGCTGCTGCTGGCCGACGAGCCGACCGGCGCTCTGGACTCGGGCTCGGCCGAGGACGTGCGCGAGCTGCTGCTGGACCTGAACAGCGAGGGCCAGACCATCCTGCTGGTCACCCACGACGTGCGGCTGGCCGCGAGCACCGCGCGCCGCACGATCGAGTTGGTGGACGGCACGGTGGCACGGGACGTGGTCGACACGGCCGACACGGCCGACACGGCCGACGTGGTCGACGTGGTCGCGGGCACCGCGCCGAACGGCCCGGCGGGAGCGGTCCGATGACCCTGCGCACGCCGCCGATGCCCTGGCACGTCGTCGAGGTCGGATTCCGGGCCATGGCCCGCCTGCTGCCGGCGGTGAGCCGGTGAGCGCCCTGGGCAAGGTCGTACGTTCCGGCGTGGGCCGCCGTCGGGTCCAGTCCCTCGTCATGGCCCTGACGACGTTCGCCGCGGTGACGTCCTCGGTACTCTCCCTCGGCCTGCTGACCGTCGTTCAGGCCCCGTTCGAGCACGCTTTCAGCGCTCGGAACGGGGCGCACCTGGCGGTCCAGTTCGACGGCTCGAAGGTCACGACCGCGCAGGCCGCCGCCACCGCCCACGCCGCCGGCGTCACCGAGGCGGCCGGGCCCTACCCTGTCGCCGCCGCCCTGGACACGACGATCGGCACGGACTGCTCCACGAAGGATCAGGCCGGTCACGACAACGGTCCGGTCACCGTCACCACCCGGCCCGACCTGGGCAGCACCTCCGGGATGGACCAGCTGGCGCTGACCCAGGGGCGCTGGCCGACGGGCCCCGACGAGATCGCCCTGCCGTGGCAGCACTATGCCACCGACTGCTTCGGCGAGTCGGTGGTGTTCTCCTCCCTGCCGGGCAAGCCGTCGTTCAGGGTCGTCGGCTTCGCCGGCTCGGTGACCGACAGCGCGACCGCCTTCGCCACCGCCGACGGTTTCGCGCGGCTCACCGCTGCCGGTGCCACATCCGACGAGCAGATGCTCTACCGGTTCGCCAAGGCCGGGACCGCCGCCGACATCGCCGCCGACAAGCAGGCGATCGCCGCCGCCGCGCCGGCCGGCGCGGTCGAGGCCGGACAGTCGTACCTGACCGCGCGGCAGCAGGCGACCGGCAACGCCAAGGCCTACGTGCCGTTCCTGATCGCCTTCGGGATCCTCGGGCTGTTCATGTCGGTGCTGATCATCTCGATCGTGGTCAGCGGGGCCGTGGCCTCGGGAATCCGGCGCATCGGGATCCTGAAGTCGTTGGGCTTCACCCCTGCGCAGGTGGCCCGCGCCTACACCGCGCAGGCCGTGATCCCGGCGACACTCGGCCTGGTCCTCGGCACCGTTTCCGGCAACCTCCTGGCCGTGCCGATCCTGGACGGGGCCACCAAGCAACTCGGCGCTGCCAGTGCCACGATCCCGTGGTGGGTCAGCGCCGTGGTGCCACTGGGCACCCTGCTGGTCGTCGGCGTCACGGCTGCGATCCCGGCACTGCGGGCCGGCCGGATGCCGACGGTGCGGGCCCTGGTCGTCGGCCGCGCCCCCAGGGCCGGGGGCGGCCAGGCGGCGAAGCGGCTGGCCTCGCGGCTGCCGCTGCCCCGGGCCGTGTCGTTGGGGCTGGCCCAGCCGTTCGCCCGGCCGGCCCGGGCCGTACTGGTCGGTGCGGCGGTGCTGTTCGGCGTGGTGAGTGTCACGTTCGCGGTGGGGCTGGAGTCCGGGTTCAACAAGTACCTGGACACCAGCACCTCCGGCTTCAACATCGCGTCGAAGTTCGTGATACCCACAGCCGACGTAGGCGTACCCTGGGGTCTCTACGGCCCCAACGACCCGCGCACCCCGCACCTGGACGCCGCCGGGGTGGCCGCCGCGCTCACCGGGATCCCGGGCACGAAGGCCGCGTTCGGCTCGGGCGACAGCGGCGCGACGGTGGTCGGCGCCCCGACCGGCGGCGAACCGGCGAAGGTGTTCACGGTCACCGGCGACTTCTCCTGGACGCACATGGAGCTGCTGTCCGGCCGCTGGTACTCGGCGCCGGGCGAGGCCGTGGTCGGCGACAAGCTGGCCTCGGCAGCCGGGATCCACGTCGGTGACGACGTCACCGTGGTGCAGCAGAACAGGCAACTGTCGCTGAAGGTCGTCGGCATCAACTTCGACACCAACCAGGGCGACTACACGGTCATGACGGATGCGGCCGGCTTCACCGCCGCCGGCCTGACCCCGCGCATCGACCAGTTCAACGTCGAACTGGCCGACAACATCGACGGAACGGACTGGTCCACCCCGGCCGCCGCCGCGCTGACCCCACTGAACGCCTCGGTCCAGCCGAACTCGGGCGGGGGCAAGAACCTCGTGGTGATCACCATGGGCGCCCTGGTGGCCACGTTCACGCTGATGATGATCGCGGTCGCCGCGCTCGGGGTGCTGAGCACGGTGGTGCAGGACACCCGTGAGCGGGTCCATGACCTGGGGATCCTCAAGGCCCTCGGGATGACGCCCAGGCAGACCGTCGCGATGGTACTGACCTCGGTGTCCCTCACCGGCCTGATCGCCGGACTGATCGGGGTGCCGCTCGGGGTCGCGGTGGAGAAGGCGACGCTGACCCCGATGGGGAACGCGATCGGCCGGCACCTGCCGCCGAGCGTGTCCCACGTCTACACCGCCGGGCTGCTCATCCCCCTGCTGGTCGGCGGGATCGTGATCGCCCTGCTCGGGGCACTGCTGCCGGCCGTCTGGGCGGCCCGGTCGCGGACCGCCACCGCGCTGCGGACCGAGTAGGACCGAGTAGGACCGGGCAGGGCCTGGCAGGGCCGGGCCTGGCTGGGCCGGGCCCCGCCACACCACCACGGCTGGTCAGCCGTATTCACGACGTGGGGAGCGATCCAGGCGGGTCCTCGGCCGTGACGTGAAGGCGGCCGTGTCATGCTGCTGTTCCTCCAGCACGCCACCCGGTGACAGACGCCGCCCGAAAACTCCCTGGACCGTCCGACCCGTCTCGGCCATGATCCTCACGTGGCCACCTACCTCGAGTCCGAGCGCCTGACCCTCCGTCCCTTCGCCGCCGCCGACGCGGACCTGCTGATCGAGCTGGACAGCGACCCGGCGGTGATGCGCTACCTGAGCGGCGGCGCTCCGACCCCGCCGGAGGAGGTCCGCGACCGCGCCATCCCCAGCATCCTCGCCGGCTACGAGCGCTGGAATCACGACCTCGGCCTGTTCGCCGCGTACGAGAAGGACGGCGGCGCGTTCGTCGGCTGGTTCTGCCTGCGTCCGCTGCGCAGCGGCCCGCGTGAGGAGGCCGAACTCGGCTACCGCCTGCGCCAGGCGGCCTGGGGCCGGGGCTACGCCACCGAAGTCTCGCAGGCGCTGCTGGCGAAGGGGTTCGCCGAGCTCGGCATCCGCATGGTCTGGGCCGAGACGATGACCGTGAACCGCCCTTCGC
The DNA here is from genome assembly GCF_042796115.1 of Kitasatospora sp. NPDC056446. Taxonomy (NCBI): domain Bacteria; kingdom Bacillati; phylum Actinomycetota; class Actinomycetes; order Kitasatosporales; family Streptomycetaceae; genus Kitasatospora; species Kitasatospora sp. NPDC056446. The sequence continues at coordinate 236,349 of NZ_JBHTRF010000001.1, forward strand.
GCAACGTCATGGAGAAGCTCGGGATGACGCTCGCGGAGAACATCCCCACGCCGGACTTCATGATGGCGGTCGAGGGTTCCGAGCACGGGGGTGTGCGGTACGAGATCACGAAGGAGCAGTGGGAGCGGCGGCAGGCGTAGGCGGCGCGAGGCACGGCGGCTACCGCCGCCGCGCCTCTGGTGCCGGCCCGACGTCCTGCTGAGCAAGCCCAGGCGGACTGCTCAGCCGAGCCTGCCCGGATTCTTACCGCTCCCCAAGCCGTCAGCCCCCGTTCTGCAACTGCTGGAGCAGGTCGGCGTCGCCCTCCATCCGCAGCGAGCCGTTCGGGATGCGCATGTACATGAGCAGGGCCATCTCGCTCGCCGTGCCGTAGATGGCGGCGGTGGGCTTGCTCTCGGCGGCCTCCGCCGCGGTGAGGCGGGTGAAGCGGGACCCGGCAGCGTCCACCGTCTGGCGCCAGGAGCCGGCCTCGGCCGCGTGGTAGTCCATGGTGGCGGGCTCGTGCGGCCACGGGACCGTGACGGTGCAGACGGTGGCGAGGAACTCCTCGATGGCGTCGACCGCCTCGGTCGTCGGCAGTTCCTGCGGCGCACCGGAGGCCAGCTGGGCGTCGTAGGTGTGGATCAGCGACTCGTGGACGCGGCGGCGGGCCACGGCGGCCCCCGTGTGCGGCGAGGCCAGCGGCGCCCACCAGGCCCAGCAGGCCCGGTCCGGGCCGGCCTCGCGCAGAGCGGCGAGCAACTGCTCCGTCGAGTCGGCCAGCCAGGCTATGAGGGCCTCGCGCTCCCTGGGCGCCGCCAGCCCGTCCTTGTTCGGCCGCTCGTCGCCCGGCGCGGTGTTCAGCACGATGTGGGCCCAGAAGCGGTCCCCCTCACTGAGGTGGTTCGCCAGGTCGTACAGCGTCCAGCCCGGGCAGGACGGGACGTCGGCGTCGAGGCTGGGGGCAGCAGCGACGGCGGCGCGGAACGCGGCGGACCGCTCGTCGATCATCCGCAGCAGGGTGGGGAAGGAGAATTGCTCAGTCACGCAGAACATTTATCACCCGGACCGGAACTCTCGCACTCGATTTAAGGCCCCCAAATGAGGTGTCCTCTCACGATGGTGGAGCTTCACCGGGCTTCAGTCCGACGGTGAAGCGATGCCGAACCCCGTGGCATGACCGGAGTCCTGTCCCACGCGACCCGTTCGAAAAGGGAACGGACCTGGAGCCGCAGGAGAGCGGGGAGTCCGGGGCGCGGCGCTCTCCTTTCGGGAATCCGGTCAGGGGAAGGTCGTTCTCCGCGTACCTCCTCCACGAGGTGACGGCGTACTGAATATTGGTCGTCATGCTGAACCGAGTAGTGGTCCTCTCCGACATCCACGGTGTGCTGCCCGCGCTGGAGGCAGTCCTGGCCGAACCCGATGTTCGGGACGCCGATCTGATCGTGCTCACCGGAGACATCGCCTGTGGCCCGCAGCCGGTGCAGGTGCTCGACCTACTGGTCGGACTCGGCGAGCGGGCCGCCTGGATTCGCGGCAACGCCGATCGTGAGCTGGTCGAGTACCGCAGGGGAACGCGCGCGTCGATCCCGGACCCGATTGGCCCTTCGGCGGCGGAGCGGCTACGCGACGACCAGGTCGATCTGCTGGAGGCCCTGCCGACCTCGCTCACCCGTCAGGTCCGCGGACTGGGCGAGGTCCTGTTCTGTCACGCCACCCCTCGCGACGACGAGGAAGTGGTGCTCGTCGACTCCAGCCCCGAACGATGGGACGAGGTCCTCGGCGACGTGGACCAGGCAGTCGGCACCGTGGTGTGCGGACACACCCACATGCCCTACACCCGGCTGGCCGGAGGGAGGCTGGTCGTCAACCCGGGAAGCGTGGGGATGCCCTACGGCCGGGCCGGCGCCCACTGGGCCCTGCTGGGCCCGGGCGTCCAACTCCGGTCCACCCTCTTCGATATCGAGTCCGCCGCTGCCCGGATCGCCGATGACTCCACCTTCGACCGGGCGGCGGAATGGGCGGACTACTGCCTGAACGCGCGGGCCACCGAGGAAGTCGCGTACCGGATCTTTGCTCCACATGACGGGCGCGACAAGCCCTGGCACTGACGCGGCGGTCGACGTCGCCAGGGCCGCCGGACCGGCGGTGTCGCCCTGTCGAGCACGGGCAGGGCCGGAGCGGGGCCCGGCCGCCCGGGGTAGCCCGGCGGGCAGAACCCGTTCAGGTGAAAGTTCGTCAACCGAGCAATGGGGCGGCGGCCTTCCGCCCTAGCCTCGGTGGCGATCCGTTCGACACGGACGCGATGAACGCGATGGACGCGATGGACGCGGATGGAACTCGTCGACTCGGGAAGGCCACCGACAACATGACCCACTCATCGGGCGGGAACTCCGGCAGCACGACCGGCGGGAGCTCCGGCGGGAACGACGCGACGACCGGCGGGCCCTCCCGTCGCACAGTCCTCAGGATCGGCCTCGGCGTCGCCGCCGGGGCGGGCGCCGTCGCCGCGGGCGCCCCGGCGGCGACGGCCGGCGGGCCGAACGACCCGACCACCCCGACGATCGCGACCAAGGTGAAGAACCTCAGCGGCCCCGCCGAGACCGGTCCGTTCGCCGCGCCGTGGACGGACCTCGGCATCCCCGTGCGCTGTCCCGACGGCACCATGCTCTTCGTCTGCGGCGACACCTTCGACGGCGACCAGGTCGGCGCCACCGACTGGCGCGCCCCCGTCGGCCTCCGCTCCTCCAGCGCGGACCTCGGCAACCTGAGCATCGACGGCAGCGTCGGCGGCAGCCACGCCACCAGCCTGGTCGACGAGCCGCACAACCCGGTCGGCGACAAGTTCACGACGGCGATCCCGTCCGACGTGTTCGTCGTCGACGGCGTGCTGTACATGCACCTCATGCGCGGCGTCATCTACGACACCCACCACACCGACTTCTGGCGCTCCACCGACAACGGCGAGACCTGGGAGTACCTGTGCCAGTGGGCGGGCGACCTCCACGGCGGCCAGTTCCAGCAGAAGACGTACGCGGTGGCCGCCGACGGCTACTGCTACGTCCTGTCGACGGTCTTCAACCGCGACGTCGAGTCCGGCATGCTCCTGCACCGGGTCCGCAACGACAGCCTCGGCAACCCGGACGCGTACGAGCCCTGGGGCTACGCCGACGGCGGCTGGCGCTGGAACGCCCCCGCGCCGACGACGGTCTTCGGCACCCGCAAGTGGGGTGAGATGTGCTTCCGCGCCATGGACGGCAAGTACGTCCTCACCTGGCTGAACATGGACCCGCTGTCGATCCGGGCGATGGTCTTCGCCCTCCCGACCTCCGACCTGACCACGACGCTGGAGCAGACCATGATCCTCCCCGGCGCCCCCGGCCAGGACACCGGCAACCTCGTGGCCAGCCCGTACGGCGGCTTCGTCATCCCCGGCTCGACGTTCGGCAACTTCCACATCGTCGTCAGCCAGTGGTACGACTCGACGAACTACCGGATCATGCAGTACCGCATCGCCATGCTGTCCTGAGCCCGGCCCAGCAACCCGAGCCGCCACCGGACCCGGCCGCTGTGTCAGTGGCCGGTGGCAGGCTGACGGGATGCTGATCGAGGGATACGACGACGCCCCGCTGGTCGCCGGGGAGTCGCTGCCGGAGCGCCCGGGTTTCTGGTCGAACCACCTCATGACGCTGTGCGGCGGCCCCGGCGGCCCCGGCGGCCCCGGAGGCCCCGGAGGCGATGCGGAGCGCCCGACCCCGGAGTGGTTCGGCGACGACAGAGCCGACGCCGACGCCATGTCCGAGGTCCTGTTCGACCCCGAACGCTGGCCGGTGTTCCGGATACCCGCAGTCGAAGGGCCGGGCGTCGTCGTGGTCTACCGCAACCTGACCGGTGACTACGACATCGACTACCTCCTCACCCGCCCCGGCCGCAGCCGCCCACAGCGGATCGCCGGCCGGGAGGACGGCCTCTCGGGCGCGGGGCTGACATGGCGTGAGCTGCTCCGGATCGCCGACAACCCCGTGCCCGGGGCCGCCGCCGACGGCGTCGAGCACCCCGACGTCCGCCTGCTGCTCGTCCTCCCCCTCCTCGACGACCCGGACCTGCCGGACACGGCACGGACGAGGCTCAGTGCGGCCCTCGTCACGGCGGGCGCCCCGCAGAGCACCGCCCCGTACACGGCGGAGCGCATGCTGACCCACCTGGCCGGGGGACCGCACCACGACCCCGCCTGGCCCTCGCCCCTGAGCGGCAGCCGGTAGTTCCGACCGGGGCCCGCCGAAATAGCCGGGCCCTCGGCGCGGTGGGGTGGATCAGCGCTGCAGCCACTCGTCGAGGAGGGCGGCCTCGGCCGTGCTGAGGCCGGGCAGTTCGGGCAGGAGGATGCGGAAGGTCGTCTCGGCGGCCATCCGGGGCGGCGGCGCGCTGACCGCCGACACCGCCGCCATCGACGCGGCGCGGGACGCGGGCGCCCGGCACATCCTGTACACCAGCCACCAGGCCGCGTCCCCCGACTCGCGCTTCCCCCCGCAGCGGGTCCACGCGGCCACCGAGGACCACCTCAGGCGGCAGGGCGTCCCCTGCACCGCCCTCCGCAACGGCTTCTACGCCGCCACCCTGAACTCCTACATCGGCGCGGCACTGGCCACCGGCACACTCGCCGCGCCGCAGGACGGCCCGGTGTCGTGGACGGCCCACGAGGACCTGGCGGAGGCGGCGGCCGTCGCACTGACCGAGGAGGGCGCGCTCGAAGGCATCACGCCGCCGCTGACGGCACCCCACGTGCTGGACTTCGCCGAGGTCGCCGAGATCCTCGGCCGGATCACCGGCCGGACCGTCACCCGGGTCGTCATGGACGACGACGACTGGACGTCGGCAGCGGTCGCCGGCGGAATGCCGCGCCCGGCCGCGGACTTCGCCCTGACGATGTTCGCCGCATCACGCAACGGCGAGTTCGACGCCACCGACCCCACACTGGAAGCCGTCATCGGCCGCCCCGCGAAGACCGTCCGCGAGATCGTGGAGGCCGCCGTACGCTCCCGGTAGTCAACATCCTTGACGGATCGTCACCTTCTCGCGGGCGCACCGTAAACCACTGGCCGATCGCAGCGTCCGGAGGAAGGCTGTGCCCATGACGACAACTTTGATCACCGGGGCCAACAAGGGCCTCGGCCACGAGACCGCCCGCCGCCTGATCGCCGCCGGCCACACCGTCTACCTGGGGGCGCGCAACGTCGACCGGGGCACGGCGGCCGCGAGCGGGCTCGGCGCCCGGTTCGTCCGACTCGACGTCACCGACGACGCGTCGGTCGCCGCTGCCGCAGCCGCCATCGGGGCCGACGGCGGCCTGGACGTCCTGGTCAACAACGCCGGAATCGAGGTGCGGTCACCAGAGGGCGGCATCATCGGCGCCGCGCAACTGACCGCCGACGTGATGCGAGAGGTGTTCGAGACCAACGTCTTCGGCCTGGTCCGGGTGACCCACGCCTTCCTGCCACTGCTGGAGCGCTCCGCCGCCCCGGTCGTGGTCAACGTCAGCAGCGGCCTCGCCTCACTGGCGCTGTCCGGCAAGGCCTACCCGGGAGCCGCCTACCCGGCCTCCAAGACGACCGTCAACATGCTCACCGTCCAGTACGCCAAGGCGTTCCCGCAGATGCGGATCAATGCCGTGGAACCCGGCTACACCGCGACCGACCTGAACCGGCACGAGGGCGCACAGACCGTCGAACAGGGCGCCGAGATCATCGTCCGCATGGCCCGACTCGGCCCCGACGGCCCGACCGGCGGCTACTTCGGCGCCGAGGGCAGCCTCCCCTGGTAGCCGACACCGTCCCCACTGCCGCAGCCTAGGACCTCTCTTTCGGATCTTGTCGAATCAGCGCGCATCGGGCGGCCGGGAAGACCGGAGTGAGCACGCCTGAACGTCTGCGTAGAACGGGAGAGGAGCCGGCGTCGACTGGCTGATCGGCTTCTGGACGCGGGGTCAGCCGTGGTACTCGAAGTCCTCGATGCAGAAGCAGGCCGCGCTGACCGAGGTGTCCCCTGCCCGCTCCGCCCGTGCCCACACCTGGGAGTCGCCCGGGCCGATGTCCCCGCCGCAACCCATGCGCAGGTCCAGGCCGCGGTCCTGGGTGTACCGGATGATGTCCGCCTCGACGGCGGAGGGCTTGCGGCCGATCAGTTCGATGCCGTAGAGGGACACCAGGGGGCCGCTGCGCCCGTGGACGCTCACCCGGACCAGCGCGGAACCCCTGCGCGCCTGCGACGCGTAGGAGTAGTGCGTGCTCACCCCGGCCCGGGCGTAGTACTCCTTGCTCACGTGCCACTCCTCGGGAGTGCCCTGGTCCTCCCAAGGGCTGCCCACCGGGAAGGGGTGGTGGCCTCGGCTCTCGGCCGGCACCTCGCCGTCCAGGGCGGCCGACACCTGCTGCGGACTCATCCCGAAGCGCAGCGGACCGACTCCCTCCAGCGGGGTGCAGTACCAGCGCGGCCGGTCCTCGGCGTCTGCCACCAGCCACGGCCCCGCATCGGCAGGCTCCTCGTGCCGCCCGAGCCGGTCGCGGACCGGCCCGGCGTTCCAAAGGTCTTCAGCCCATTCGGGGCCGGTGGCCAGGAGGCCGGTGATCACCGTGTCCCGACGCTGCAGGTGCCCTTCGGGGGCCAGGCCCCAGTCCTGCGCGACGCCCAGGGAGACGCCCCAGGCCGGCACCTCCGCCTCGCCGTACCGGTTCACCCGCGCCTCGGCCCGCTCCTTCAGGGCGAGGCGGCGGAGGTCCGCGCTCGCCTCGGAGGGCGCCCTGGCGACCAGCTCGACCTCCCCCAGACGTACCAGCGGGCCACCCACGGCGCTGATCGCCACTGCGGCCAACCCTGGGCCTGGCCCGTAGAACGCGGTCAGCCCGGGCTCGTCGTAGCGCTCGCTGACCATCCGGGTGGCCTCAGTACTCCAGCTGCCCTGGAACCTGCTGAAGTTGCCCTTCTCCCCCAGTGCGTCCTGGACCTGCTGCGGGTCCATCCCGAACCGCAGAGGCCCCACTCCCACCAGCGGGTCCAGCACCCACCGCTGTCGGTCCCCCTGCTTCCTGTTCCACCAGGCCACGACGCCCTCCCGACCGGCTCTACCGATGATCTTTCCGGTCACCCTAGGCGCGTGCGCCGACAACACCGCAACCACCCGACTTCGTACAGGGCGAACCGACCGGCCACCCCGTCGTCCCACCACGGGACCTGTCCAGCGTCAGAGCAACACTCGACCACCCGGAAAGCGAGTCACCAATCCAGCAAGATCCGAAAGAGGGCCTGGCCCCGCCCTCCGTCCGTCGCGGTCGCGTGGCGGTCACGTCGTGGTCGCCGACCGGGTCGGCGGGGGGAGGGCGGCCGATGGCAGCCCGTCGGTAACTCGGGTGTCCTGAAGGTGAGGCCGTGCGAGCATCGGAGGGTGATCGACGACGAGGAACTCCTTCCTGCCGACTTGGTCGGAAGGCGCCTGCTGAAGGTGACCACGGCCTGGCACCACTACGCCGACGACGATCCGTCACTGGTGCACCTGTGGCTGCACCTGGAGGGGTTGGGCCCGGTTGTGTTCCATACGCCCTCGACCGGGTTGTCCCTGCGGGTCGAGCAGCCGCACGGACCGTACGCGATGGACGAGTACGGAAGGGTGTCCGTGGCCGACGATCCGCCGGATGTTCCGATGGCCCGGTTCGTGGGACAGCCGATTCGCTCCGTCCGGCAGATCGAGGAACCGAGCCTCCTCACCGACTTCCTCGTCGGGGCCGGTTCGCGGCCGGCCCCGGACACGGAGGTCCACACCACACCGCTGACCGACCCGAAGGCCTGAGAACGATGGTCACGCACCCCAGCCGCGATTACGCGATCACCGTCATGAACTGCGTGTCCGACGACGCCTGGCATCTGGAACTCGACCTCGTCCGGGAGCAACGGGCCGTCGCGATCGCGGTCGTCCCCGACGAGGACCCTGCACGTGAGCCGACGGTGTGCTTCGATCCCCAAGGGCGGCACCTGGACATCCCGTACGAGGCCATGCGCTGGTTCATGGACCAGGTAGCGGAGGAGATCCGGACCTCCCGCGCCTGGATGCGGCTGCGGCCCGAGCTGGTGGAGGTCGTCCACCGCTTGCGTCAGGAGCATCTGGGCGCCATCGATGACGCCGACTTCCCCGAAGTCTTCGCGGAGCTGACCTCCGCTGTCCCCGAAGCGGATCTCCCCGCCGTTCTCGCGGCCGCCGTCGGGAGGAATCCCGACGGCGCCACCATCGATGGCATGCAGGCCTTCCGGACTATCGACGCGAGGGCGGTGGGACGGGATCACCACCCCGCCGCCCCCGCACCCGCCGCCCCCGCACCCGACGTCAGCGGCTCGTGCTGAGCCGGCTGGCCGACGGCCGGTTGCCGGCCCGCGTGGCCCCGACTCCGGCTGACCCCCGCTGGCGCGGGGAGGATGTCCAGTCCGGGCAGGGGATCTCGATGCAGCACGGCTGACCCCGCTGATGCGGGGAGGACTCCGGGACGCCGGTCAGTTCATGCATGGCCCGCGGCTGACCCCCGCTGGTGCGGGGAGGACGGGTACTCAAGCATCGCCTCGGTCGGCTCGACCGGCTGATCCCCGCCGGTGTGGGGAGGACTCTTTCTGACCCGGGGTAATGCAGGGGCCTTGTCATTTCTTTGCGCCGCGCCGTGCGAGCATACCGCCGCTGCGTGTGGGCTGTTGAGGCGTCAAAGGGTCAAAGGGCTTGCGAATCACTCCATATGCCACCGGCGCCCCGTGCTGCCCGTGCGGTGTGCGGGCCCGTCGGGCCGGATGGTGGGTGCCCCTTGCCCCGGGCGGTGCGCCCCCTGGGCTAGGCGCGTGCGGCGTGTGCGCCCGGCGCGGGGGAATGCCGTCCGGCGCAATGCGGGATGAATATGCCAAGATGGTGATCATTATCGGTAGAAACTGAATGTGCGAATATTCCCCTGACCAGTCGTCAGGTGTAAGATGCTGAATCTGCGGCTCTGTGCCGAGAGCAATATCACTGGGGGTAGGCATGGCTCGTGGATGGGAAGCCGATCCTTCCGCTTCGTTCGTCAAGCGGCTGGGGAAATCCGCGAAGGAGCTCGGGACGTCCGAGAACCGGGACGAATGCCCGGACATCTGGCAGCTCTCGAACGGCGATATCGCCGTGATCGGCCGTGACCTCACGGAGGACTACGGGAGCCGGCTTCCCGAGGGCGTCGTCCTGGGGTCGGGCGAGCGGCTCGTGGTCATTCCCGGGCTCATGTTGAGCGTGGCGAAAGCGGACATCGCGGATGCCTGATCGACGGGCTCCCGAGCTGCGGTCCGCGTGGGGCGAGGCCCTGTCCCGCGAGGACTACAGGCGTGACTTCCGTGAGCGGGACGCGCGGGTCCGTGGCCGGGATTCCTGGAAGCTGGAGCGGCGTCAGCACTTCGAGGAGCAGGGGAGTGCGAGCTGGCAGGCCGCGCGCCGGGGCGACTGGAGTGAGGCGCTGCGCCTGCTGGAGGGCCGGCGCGCGGCGCTGCTGGCGATCGGCCGGGAGGACGAGGAACGGCAGTCGTTCTTCCACCGGGTCCGGGTGGTGGAGAAGCCGCTGACGGCCTATCTCCAGTGGGAGCTGCACTCGCTGCGGATCCGTGCCGAATGCGGTGAGCGGATCAGCATCGTCGGTGCGGAGGCGCTCGCCGATTCCGAGGGCGGGGAATTCGGTCCGCTGCCGGAAATCGTCGTTCTGGGCGGCCGTACGCTCTATCAGGTCCGGTATTCGGAAACGGGGTCCCCGGTCGGCGCGATCCGTTTCACCGATCCCGCTCTCGTCCTCCGGTGGGAGGACTACGTCAAGGATCTCCACCGCGCCGGCGAGGACGTCGGGGCCTATTTCGAGCGCGAAGTGGCCCACCTTTCCCCGCCCGTACGGAATCGGTCCACCGAGGCGGACGGGAAGAGCGAGAACAGTGAGAGGAGCGGGAACGGCGGGAGCCCCGGCACCCTCGGGCGTACGCGGTCCTCGGTGTCCGGTTCGTCGGCCCAGGACGTCGTCCAGGCGCGGGACATCAGCGGCGGCATCCACTTCCACCGCGCGTCCGGTGACGGGAGCGCCGCCCCGAGGCCCCGCCAACTGCCCGCCGACGTCCGTGGCTTCGTCAACCGGGTCGAGGAACTCCGCGCACTGGACGCGGTCCTGGCCGGTCCTGCCGAAGTGCCACCGGGTGGCAGTAGCAGCGGCGGCAGCACCGACGCCGCCGTCATCGTCATCGCCGGGACCGCCGGCGCCGGGAAGACCTCCCTGGCCCTGCACTGGGCCCACCAGGCCCGCGACCGCTTCCCTGACGGGCAGCTCTACGTCAACCTGCGCGGGTACGACCCGGGCCGCCCGGTCACCGTCCAGGAGGCGCTGCACCGCTTCCTGACCTCCCTCGGCGTCCCCGCCCCGTCCGTCCCGGAGGACCCCGACGCGGCCGCCGCCCTCTTCCGTTCGCTGCTCGCCGACCGCCGCGTCCTCGTCGTCCTCGACAACGCCGCCGCCGCGAGCCAGGTCCGCCCGCTGCTGCCCGGTAGTTCCGGCAGCCTCGTCCTGGTGACCAGCCGCAGCCGCCTGTCCGGTCTCGCCGTACGCGACGGCGCCCGCCGCCTCACCCTCGGCACCCTGCCCGAGCCCGAGGCGGTCGCCCTGCTGCGCGCCGTCACCGCCGGGCACCGGCCCCAGGACGATCCGGGGCAGCTCACCGAACTCGCCCGGCTCTGCGCCCGGTTGCCGCTGGCGCTGCGCATCGCGGCCGAACGCGCGGCCAGCCTGCCCCACATGGGACTGGACGAGCTGATCGCCGACCTGCGCGACGAGTCCGCGCTCTGGGACGCGCTCAGCGTCGGCGAGGACGGGGACGCCGACGCGGTGCGCACGGTCTTCGCCTGGTCCTACCGGGCGCTGCCCGACCGGGTCGCCCGACTCTTCCGCCTCCTCGGCCTCCACCCCGGCCCCGACTTCGGGCTGCACGCCGCGGCCGCCCTGGCCGGCCTCGCCCCCAACCGCACCCGCCAGTTGCTCGACGCCCTCGTCGGTGCCCACCTCGTCGAGCAGAGCGCACCGGACCGCTACCAGTTCCACGACCTCCTGCGCGCCTACGCCACCGACCAGGCCCAGCGCGAGGAGACCCCGGCGCAGCGCCGGGCCGCGCTGCGCCGCGTCCTGGACTGGTACCTGCACACCGCCGACGCCGCCCAGCAGTGGCTGCGCCCGGCCGAAGCCCGGCTGCCGCTGGACCCGGTGGGCTTGGTGGCCGACGCCGTGGCCGGCAGCGAGGACAACGCAGGCACCGCCGAGGGCGTCCGCCCGACGGCCTTCGCCGACTACAACGCCGCCGTGGACTGGGCCGAACGGGAACGCGCCAACCTCCTCCAGGCCGTCCACACTGCCGACGCCGCGGGCGAGGACCGGCGGACCTGGCAACTGGCCGCCGTCCTGTGGAACGCGCAGGCGCCCTCCGCCCCCGGCGCCGACTGGCTCGCGGCCGGCCGGGTCGGCCTGGCGGCCGCGCAACGCCTCGGCGACGACCGCGCCCGGGCCCTGCTGCTCACGGACCTCGGCATGGGGTGCACCCGCACCAACGCGCTCGGCGACAGCCTGGAGTACCACCGGCAGGCGCTGGCGCTGTGGCGCGAGCTCGGCGACCGGCTCAACGAGGCGCACTCCCTCAACCTGCTCGGCCTGGTGCACCTGCACAGGAGACAACTGGCAGAAGCCGTACGGTACTTCGAGCAGGCCCTGGCCGGGTTCCGGCCCCAGGGCGAGGCGCACTGGGAGGCCACCACCCTCGCCAACCTGGCCGGCACGCACTACCGGGCCGGGCGCCTGCCGCAGGCCTCGGCCGCCGTGGACGAGGCCCTGACGACCCATCGCGCCCTGGAGAACCGGCGTGGCGAGGGCAACGCCCTGCGCCTGCTGAGCGACATCCGCCGCGAGGACGGTGACCCGGCCGGTGCGCTGGCCGCCGCGAACACCGCCGTCGGCATCGCGCTCGACCTGCGGGACCACCGGCTCGAAGGCTTCTGGCTGCTCACTCTCGGCGACGCCCAGCGCGCCGACGGACAGCACTCCGACGCCCTGGACTCCTACCAGCGCGCTGCCGTCCTCCACCGCCGCCTCGGCGACCGCAGCCGGGAGGCGCTGGCCTGGTACGGCGCGGGCGAGGCGTACCGCCGCCTCGGGCGCGCCGCCGAGGCGGCGGCCTTCCTACGCCGGGCCGCCGCGGCCCACCACGGCCTCGCCGACCGCTGGCACGAGGCCCTGGCCCTCGACGCCCTGGCCGAAGCCCTGCTCGCCGACGACCCGCAGGCGGCGCGCCGTCACCGGGAGGACGCGCTCGCCCTCCTGGCCGGCTACGACGACCCGCGCGCCGCCGCGGCACGTGACCGGATCGCGCGGGGTGCGTGAGTGAGGCTGGTCTCATCGCCATGAATGCGCAGGGCGAAATGTGCCGCGTACGGGGGTTTTCACGGCTGAAATGGTTATACGAAAACCGGCCTGCGTCGTAGGCTCCACCGTCGTGAGCGACTCCTCTTCAAAGCGTCACTGGCGCATGTCGATTTTCCTCTGGATCGGCCTTCCCGTCATCGCCCTCATCGGCCTTGCCAAGGCCGCGCCCGACCTCGTACCGGCGTGGAAGGCGCAGAGCGGCAGCGGAGTCACCGGGACGTTCACCGCCGTCCGGGAGTCCTGCACCCACGGATCCTGTGACTACTACGGCGGCTGGAAGGCGGCGGACGGCACGTCCACGCGCACGAATGTCCTCCTGTACGACGGACCGGATTCCCTGCGGATCGGAGACACGGCCGCCGCACGGGACTCCGGTGCCCCGGGCGGGGTCTTCTCCACGGCGGGCGGCTCCTCCTACCTGCTGGTGACGGCCTTCGCCGTCGGCGGTCTGGCGGCGGCGATCGCCTGGCCGGTGTTTCTCTGGCGCACGTGGCGCACCTGGCGCTCCTCGCGTGGGCACCGGCCTTCGGCACCGGCGCCGGCCGAAGCAGCCGCGTGACCTGAACGGGGATCCGTTCCCCGGGAGCTCGAGAAGACGTCGGACGAACGCAGGGCCGGGCTCAGGCCCGGAATCCGGGTCCAGGTCCGGAACCCAGGCTCAGTGCGACCAGAACGGGTCCTCGTAGCGGGGCAGGATGTCGGGGCGGCCGTCGGGCAGGGTCGGCTCGGGAACGTAGGTGCCGAACGGGTCGCGGTCGCGGATCACGGGTATCGGCCCGACGGTGGCCTGGAAGGTGATGTTGCCCGCGGCGCCGACGAGCAGGCACACGCCGTGCCCGGCGGGCGTGGCGGCGAACATCGAGGGCTGCCGGGGGTTGACCGCGGTGAGCCGGAACCCCCGTGCCTGCCAGCCGCGTTCGGTGATGCCCAGCAGCGCGCCGTACCTGGACGGGGCGACCCTGGTCAGCACGTACCGGTCGCGGGTAGCGGTGGCGTAGCCCAGGGAGCGGTCGTCGGGGCCGCCGGTCCGTTCGGTGGAGCGCGGCCAGCCGTCCCGGTACCGCAGCGGGGGACGGATGGCGGACATCGCCTCGTCGAGGAGCGCGTCGAGCGCCTGGACGGCCTGTTCGGGGGTCATACGGAAGCTTTCGGAACGGGGAGGGGGCGTGGGGGAGGGCGTGCGGGAGCCGCGACGGGCGGCCACAACAGGCAGTCGCGCCGGGGCGATGGGGCGATGGGGTGACAGGGCGATGGGGTGACGGGGCGGCCGAAGGCCCGGGAGCGACCCGGTCCATGCCCCGCCCCGGTGCGGTGGTCAGGACGACCAGTACGGGTCCTCGTCCGTCGGGAGGACGTCCGGGCTGCCGCCCGTCGTGACCGGTTCGGGCGTGGGGGTGCCGAACAGGTCACGGCCGTCGGGCACCGCGACCGGGCCGACGGTGGCCCCGAAGTCGATGTTCCCGGCGGGGTGGATGGTGACGCTCACGCCGTGGCCCTCGGCGGTCGTGGCGAACAGTGCCTGGAGGTTGGCGGGCCCGGCGTCGATCCGGTAGCCCTTGGCGCTCCAGGTGCCGCGCACCGCGTCCAGCAGGGCGCCGTACTTGCCCGGCGCGATCCTGGTCATGACGTGGCGTTGGCGGGAGGCCGTGGCGTAGCCGAGCGAGTGCTCGTCGAGGCCCTTGGAGTACTGCACGGTGGCCTGCGGCCAGGCGTCCCGGTAGTGCAGCGCCGGCTGCACGCCCGACATGGCCTCGTCCAGCAGGGAGTCGAGCTTCTGGACGGCCTGCGCGGGCGGCACGAGCGGGCCGGGCGGGGTCTCGCTCCCGGCCCGGCTGCCGCCGCCCGCTCCGGAGCCCGCCCCGCCGCCCGCGCTGCCGTTGGCTCCGGCGGCGCAGGCGGTGACGGCGAGCGCGAGGACGGCCAGGGCCGCGGACAGGCGCAGGGTGGGGCGTCGGCGGTGGTTCATCGGTGGTCCTGACGAGTGACGTGGTCGTACTGTCCGGCCACGATCTGGCCGATGTTGTTGACCGACTCCAGGGTGTTCGACTTGGCGTCGTTGGGGTCGGTCATGTAGTTCGAGTGGGAGTCGAAGGAGAGGTCCGGCCCGTCCGCGACCGCGAAGCGGTTGGCGCCGAATTCCTTGCCGGCCGGGTCCTGGCCGAACCAGAGCTGGTTGTCGGGGCCGAACCAGTCGTACATCTTGTCGGCGACGTAGCCGCTGACGGCGCCGCCGATCGGGCCCCCCGTGAGCAGGCCCTGCCCGACGCCCTGGGCGTCGGTGGCCACGCGGCCCTTGGACGGCAGGTGGCTGACCGGGTCGTTCTCCGCGTCGCCGACCCACACGTGGCCGGGGTCGATGTGCAACTGCGAGGCCTTGCCGGCGCCGGTGCCGGGGGAGCCGACGAGGATGATGTCGTCGGCGCCAGTGCCGCCCGGCGCCTGGGCACCCAGGCCGACGGTGGTGGAGCCGTAGCTGTGGGCGAGCGCGACCAGGTGGGCGGGCGGCCCGTCGTGGGTCGCGCGCAGCCCGGCCATGAACTTGTCGTAGGAGGCACCGCCCTTGGCGGCGCGATCGCCGCCCATCACCTCCAGCGGCCGCATGTCGCCGTTCTGGAGCTTCTCCAGGCCCGGCGGCGGGTCGTAGCCGAGCCAGACCATCGACGCGGTCTCGGAGTTGGGGTCGGCGTTGTGCGCGGCGTTCCACACGTTCAGGGCGCGGTCGCCGTCCTTGCCGCCGACCGCGCCGAGCGTGGTGCCCAGCCCCGGCACGTACGCGCTGACGTTCTTCGCGGTGTCCGGGTTGCCGAAGGACAGGATGCCGCGGCCCTGGCCCTCCTCGCTGACGCCGATCAGGAATCTGGGCGGCTGCTTGTCCTTGTCCGTGTCCAGGCGCTTGCTGATCGCGAGGAAGCCTTCGAGCTTCTGCTTCTCGTCGTCCGTCAGGTTCGGCTTCTGCTGGTACTTGGTGATGAGGTTGGCGAGGTTCAGCCGGTTGGCCTGGTCCCGGGCCGTCGCCGGGATGCCGTCGCGCATGCCCAGCAGGTCCGGGTGGGACTGGATGAGCCGCTGCTGCTCGTCCGGCGTCAGGCCCTTCCACCAGGAGTTGACCTCGGTCGGCGCGGCGCCGGCGGGCGGGAACCCGGCGGCCATCAGGTCGACGCCCTGCTGCGTGACGGCCTTCAGGTCGGCAGCCGCCTTGTCGGTGTCCAGCCCGGTGCCGTTGCGGGCGCGCTCGGTCAGCGCGTCCAGCAGCCCGGCGAGCTTCTGGTCGGCGTTGTCCGCCTCGGTGACGGCCGCGGAGATCCGGTTCGCCAGCGCCCGGGCCCGCTGCGGGATGTCGTAGTCCGGGTCGTTCCTCTCGGCCTTGGCCGGCGGCGGCCAGGTCACCGTCCCGTCGTCGGCGACGGTCAGCCCCAGGTTCTGCGCCTCCTGCAAGGCGGCCTTCAGCTTCGACTGCGCCAGCAGGAAGCTCTCCGAGGCCTCGCGCAGCAGCCCGGAGACCGCCGACATCTCGGTGTGCGCCGCGTCCAGGCGGTTGCTGGTGCGCTGGAGCGAGGCGTTGGCGGCACCGGCGGCGTTGCCCACCCAGTTCGAGTTGAGGACGTGCTTGAGCACCTCCTGCTGCATCGTCTGGACGTGCTTGCCGAAGTTCCCGGACAGGGTGTCGTAGGCGGTGGCCGCCGGCGCCAGGCCCGACAGGTCCGTGTCGCGCAGCCGCGCGAGGGCGACCATCAGCTCACCCCCTGCGGGAACAGGCCGGACGGCTTCAGGCCGGACGCGCCGTTCTTGTCCGCGTTGCGGTAGTCCGTCGCGGTCTGGCCCAGCTTCAGGGCGACCCCGTCGACCTCGGAGGCGAGCTTGTTCAACAGCTCCTCCCACGCCGAGGTGCAGTTGTGCAGCGAGGCACCGACCCGCCAACCCGACAGCGCGGCGACCACCGAGTCCGAAGGCTGGTGGATCGCCTTCAACTCGTTGGGCATCGCCTCACCGCTCTCCTTCGCGGCCTTCGCCGCCAGGTCCAGGTCCGCCGGGTTGATCCCGAACCCCGACCCCAGCGGCGCCGCCGCCTGCGGCTGCCCGTACAACCCGCCGGGCCAGCCCGGCCCGTCCGACGCCGCGTACGCGTTCATGGATGTCCGTCCCCCTCGTCCGCCGGCCCGCGCTCTCCCACGGACCGGAACCACCACGACCGCGCCGCGGCGCACCCGGCCGCAGGCATGATCGAACCACTCGTGCACGCGAACGTAGCAGACCGGGCACACCCGTGCGGACCTGCCGGAACGTTCGCATCCGACGAAACGGACCGGCCCCGTGCGGCCCTGGGCCCGCCTGCGGGCCGCCGCCGACGCGCCCCGGCTCCGGTACACGGACGACGGGCCCACCACCCGCACGCGTGACACACGACCGGATCGTTCACACTCCAAGGGGTGGCGACGGCGGGGCCTGCGGGACCGAGCCCGTCCCGCCACCTCCGCTGACGCGGAGAAGAGATAGCCGACTGGGCCCCGATCGTCATCCGCTACGGCCGACCCCCGCCGGCGCGAGGAGGAACTCGGCCTGATCTACTCGGTCGACAACTCCACCGGCTGACCCCCGCCGGCGCGGGGAGGAGCGGTAGTCGAGCCGTGCGTTGAGCAGAACCAGCGGTTGACCCCCGCCGGTGCGGGGAGGACCCGCCGCTATGGCACTCGCCGGCGGTCGCCTCCTTCGCCGCGTCGAGGCCGGCCCGCCGCAAGCCCTGGCGTTGGCCGGCGCGGCGCAGCTCCTCGCGGATTGGGTGAGCGTACAGCGCGGCCGCGAGCTACCCTTCGCGCGCTGCCTCGGTGTCCCCGGTGGCTGGCTGAGCCTCGGTCACCGCCCGCTCTGCGCCGAGCGGGAGCGCCGCGACATGGAGGGGCAGTGGGTCAGCGGGCGGTTCAGGGTCGGCCATGCGAACCACCCTACGACCGGCATCGGACAACCCGGTCAGGCGTAGGCCCGCCCCATGCCCATTCGCTCTGTCGTGTTCGACATCGGCGAGACGCTGACCAGCGACACCCGCTACTGGGGCGCCTGGGCGAGCTGGCTAGGGGTGCCGCAGCACACGCTGTCGGCTCTGGTGGGCATGGTGGTAGCCGAAGGCCGGGACAACGCCGACGCCATCCGGATCGTCCGGCCCGGTGTCGACGTGGGTGCGGAATGACGCGTCCGTCAGGATGCCGGCCAGGGCGACTACCTCGATGAGACGGATCTCTACCCGGACGTGCGACCGGCTCTCTCCCGTCTGCGTCAGGCCGGCCTGTGGATCGGCATCGCAGGTAACCAGAACGCCGCGGTCTCGGCCCTACTGACCGGCCTCGCGCTCCCGGCGGACGCCATCACCACCTCGGCTGAGTGGGGCGTGTCGAAGCCCGCACCCCACTTCTTCGAGCGGGTGATCGGGTGGGCGCCTGGTGAGCCTCACGAGATCGTGTACGTCGGCGACCACCTGGCGAACGACATCACGCCCGCCCGGTCGGCAGGACTGCGAGCCGCTCACATCCGCCGCGGCCCGATCGGGCTGACCACCGTGGCAGCGGAGGCGGACTGGACGGTCGATTCGTTGACCGAGCTGGCTGACCTGCTGGTCGGCCGGTAGCAGGATCGCCCCGACGGTGTGACCGTTGGGGCGATCTCGCCCGACGCCATACGGGCGCCGGTACCGTTCCGAGTGCGACCACGGAGAGGGCCGCGCGCCTCTGGCCTGGCCGTCCCGCCGGGTCCGGATCGCTGTACGGCGGGCCGGAGGACCGTGTCACCGGTCCGTCGGTCTGATGCGAGCGTTCGACGACCGCCTTCACGACGTGCACCTGTAGGAGGGGCAGCATGCGAATCGGGATCACCGGCCACAGGGGGCTGACCGGAGACGTCGAGCAACAGGTCCGCGAACTCCTCGACGCTGCCGTGCGCGCCTGCGACGGGCCGGACCTGACTGCCGTTTCGATGCTCGCGGACGGTCCTGACAGCTGGTTTGCCCAACTCGTCCTGGAGCGAGGCGGAACTCTTGAGGTCGTCGTTCCGGCCGAGGAGTACCGGAACGGCCTGCCTTCGGACCACCACCCGCTCTACGACAGGCTGTTCAGCCGAGCCGCCGAGGTCCACCGCACCGGGATGACCGCTTCGGACAATGCGGCGCACATGGCGGGCAGCGAAGCCGTGGTCGGCATGGCCGACGTCGTTCTGGCCGTCTGGGACGGCCTGCCCGCGCGCGGGTACGGCGGCACCGCCGACGTCGTGGCCTACGCGCGGCGCTGCGGTGTACCCGTCCGGGTGCTGTGGCCCGAGGGAGCAACCCGGTAGCCCCGGGCCATAACAGATCGGCCACGAACACAGATGGCCGACCGGTAACCCGGTAGCGTCGCGCGCGCACCACACCAGTCCCAGGGGGGATCATGCGCATCCGTACTGTTGTCGCGGCCACCGTCGTCGCGCTGCTCGCCGTCGGCTCGACGGCGTGCTCCAGCTCGACCGGCAGCTCGAAGGGAGCCGTGTCGCCGAGCAGTGCGGCCACGGCCCCGCAGACCCCGGAGGCGGCACCTGCCGCGCCTCAGACACCAGCGCCGGCCGGGACGACGCCGGCCGGGGCGACGGCGGCCGCGCCCGCCGGGGCGAAGCCGAGCGGGCCGCCGGCCAAGCCGGATGCCGCTACCACCGCCGCCTACATCGCGGCGTTGACAGCCATCGATCCGGAGATCGTCAGCGACAAGGCCGACCGTGCGGTCAGCCGTGGCCGTGACCAGTGCACGTCCGTCGCCGAGTGGCCGAACGACCAGGCGAAACTCGTCGACCTTGCAAACAAGCGCTTCACCTCGTCGAAACACCCGGAGGGCTTCGGGGCGGAGAAGTCGGCGCGAATCCTTGCGGCCGTGCGCAAGCACATCTGTCCGACGTACTGATCGGACCACAGCGAACCGCCCCCATCCGGAAGACCGGATGGGGGCGGCCTTCGTGGTGCCGCCTGTCAGAGGATCATGACCGGCAGGATCGCACTTCCGATGTCGGCTGCGAACGCAACTACGGCGAGTTTCAGGATGGGCATGGTGACCGGCTGCCCCCGCTGACGTGGGGAGAAGCCGGGGATCGCGCTCTTGGCCCAGCCAATAAACGGTTGACCCCCGCCGGCGCGGGGACGAGTAGCCAGGGAGGACACCGCCGGTCGCGAACTTCGGCTGATCCCTGCTGGTGCGGGGAGGATGGGTTCCACACCGGCGGGTGACCCGACCCGAGCCGACCCGTACGAGCGGACGAGGCTGCGGGCCCAGCCCTCGGCGGGGTCACCTCGTGGTCTGGCGCAGACGGCCGATCGGCCACCGCGGACCGTTGTCCGGGTCGCCCTGCCACGCCCACTGGGCATCGGGCGTGACGGTGATGCCGTAGTCGTACAGGGCCGGGCTGCCGAGGCCTTCCCACTGGGACCACGCGGCCAGCAGCTCGTCGCCGAGCCGGCGCGGCCCGCCTTGTGACAGCACCGTGCGCCCGTCCGCGTCCGGGCGGATCTCCGCCCAGGAGCAGTCGCTGTCGTGGACCAGGACGACCGGTCCCTCCCCACTCTGCTCGCTGAACAGCACGATGTCCGGAACGGCGACGCGCAACGCGAACCGGAGGTGCCAGTCCTCCAGGCCGGCCGGGTCACGGGGCAGGATCAGGCGGGTCTCGGGCTCGGCGCCTTCGCGCACCCGCGCGTACGCGCCAGGCCCGCTGCTCGGCTGCGCCGGACCGGTCCGGTCGCCCATGAACTGGGCCAGGCCGTGGACCCAGCCGTGCGCGGCAGCGCCGTCGTCGGTGACGGTGAGGGCGGCGTACCCGAGCCGGCCCCAGGGGTAGACGATCCGTCCGCCCGGACGCACCGCCTCCACCCAGTGCCAGGGCACGGTTTCCACCGCGTAGGTGGCGTGGAGCCGGTCGACCTGGCCGCCGTCCGGCACCCCGCCGCCGGTGCCGTCGCCCACCGCCACTTCGACGTCGAGCCTGGCTTCCGCGAGCCGGGACCGGGCGAACGCGGCCAGGTGTTCGTCGACCTCGGTGGTGCCGACCAGGCCGGGCCCGGTCCGCCAGGCGGCCAATGCCGCGGTCCAGCCCTGCCCCGTGCCGACGTCCCACACCCGGTGCCCGGGCTCCAGCCTGAGACTGTCCAGCATGTCCGTCACCACGGAGGGCGCGGACAGCGAGGACGACGGACGGTCGCCGGTGAGCTGGGTGACGGCCGCCGCGTCGAGGCCGGAGTACAGCTCGGCGGCCCACCCGTCCGGCTCGTCCGCGCGGTCGACCGGCACGTAGGCCCGGCCGTCCCACCGCCACAGCCGGTCCGGCGCGAACCGGTCGCGCGGCAGTGCGGCGAAGGCCTCGCGCAGCCACGGCGAATCCTCCGGCCACGCCCCGCGCCGGTCCATCTGCGCGTTCAGGCGCGCCCGGTGTCCGGCCGGGCCCCCGGCGTCCACCCTCAGCCCTTCTTGTGCTTGCCGTCGCTCGGCGGCGCCGGCTCGACCTTGCCGTCGGCGTTGTTCGGGGGCGGCGTGCCCTGCCCCGGATCCGGCGCCGGCTTCGAGTGGTCCCCCATGCGGCCCTCCTGCATTCGACGGGTACGGCCGACTCGCCATCCTGGTGCAGCAGCGCGCCGGACGGTAGACGGCGTGCGGAAGCGCCAGGGGGGCGCGCACGGACGGTACGTCAAGCAGCGATCCTCCCTGTTTCAAGGCGTGTTGACGTAGGGGAGGGGAGTTCAGGCGCCGCGCAGGGATGGCGCCCCCGATTCGGGGCGAGTTCCTCACGAGGCTTACAGCATCGCCGAGTAGTCACCACGGCCGGCCGTTTCATGTCCTCCTCTCCGCTCTCCAGTGCCCAAGCCGCACGGAAAGCGCTCGCTGATCGACTCGACCGGATCCGGCGGGACGCCGGGCTCTCAGGGCTTGAACTGGCCGTGCTGTGTGGGTGGCACAAGTCAAAGTCGTCCCGCATCGCCCGCGGTCTGACGATTCCCTCCGACAGCGACACCTTCGTCTCGCCGGCGGCGGGTTCAGGCCGGCTGCGAGCAGCGGTCGTGGTTCGGACCGCCGGTGGGGAGTGCCGCCTTGAGTACACCGAGCAGACGGGCGACCTCGACGGCGACGGCCGTGCGGGCCGGACCGAGGTAGCGGCGGGTGTCGACCAGCCCTGTGTCGTCGGCCAGGGTCCGGCGGACGGTGGTGGTGAACACCTGGTTGAGGTGAGTGGCGATGTTGACCTTGGTCATGCCGGCATCCACCGCTGCGGTGAGGTCCTCGTCCGCGACGCCGGAGGAGCCGTGCAGCACCAGCGGCACCGGGACCGCCTCACGCAGCCGGCCGATGAGCTCGAAGTCGAGTGCCGCGTCGCGGGTGAGCATGGCGTGCGAGGTGCCGACGGCCACGGCGAGCGCGTCCACGCCGGTGGCGGCGACGAACGCCGCGGCTTCGGCGGGGTCGGTGCGCACGCCGGGTGCGTGGACGCCGTCCTTGCCGCCGACCTCGCCGAGTTCGGCCTCCACCCAGACGCCCGCGGCGTGGCAGTGCTCGACCACCTCGGCGGTGGTGCGCACGTTCTCCTCGTAGGCGAGCACGGAGGCGTCGAACATCACCGAGGTGAGTCCCAACTTGACGGCTTCGTAGACGAGTTCGACGGATGTGGCATGGTCCAGATGGACCGCGACCGGCACCTTGGCGGCGCGGGCGACGGTGAGGGTGGCGGCGCCGATCGGAGCGAGGCCGTCGTGGTAGCGGACGGCGTTCTCGCTGATCTGCAGGATGACCGGGGCGCCGACGGCCTCGGCACCGGCGACGATCGCCTGGGCGTGTTCGAGCTGGATGACGTTGAACGCACCGACCCCGCGCGCGGCGGTCGCGGCGGCGGTGGCGATCAGGCCGGTTCCGGTCAGGGGCATGGCTTGAGCTCCTCGGTTGCGAAGGGTCGGACGGCCACCCGGCTCCGTACGGCCTGGTGGACGGCGCGGTCGAAGTCACCGGCGAGCGGTGCGGCGACGGCGGCCGCGGACAGTGCCACGGCCTCGGCCAGCCGGTCGGGCCAGGGCTCGCCGGTGACCAGACCGAGGGTGAGCGCGGCGACTGCGGCATCGCCGGCGCCGGTGGGGTTGCCGGCCAGCCGCTCGGGCGGGCGGGCCTGCCAACCGCCCTGCGCGGTGACGGCGATGAGGCCGTCGGCGCCGAGCGAGGCAACCACTGCCCCGGCTCCGGCGGCGTGCAGCGCGCGGGCGGCCGCCTCCGGGTCGGTCAGGCCGGTGGCGGCGGCGAGTTCGTCCGCGTTGGGCTTGACCAGGGCCGGCCGGGCCGGCAGTGCCGTACGCAGCGCCGCCCCGTCGGCGTCGAGCACCGCCGGGACGCCGCGCGCGTGCGCGAGCCGGAGCAGGTGGGCGTAGGCGTCGTCGGGGACGCCGCGCGGGAGGCTGCCGGAGAGGACCACCGCCTCGGCGTCCGGCAGAAGTGTGTCCAGGTGGTCGATGAACCACGCCCATTCCTCGGCGCCGACCACCGGACCGGGTTCGAGCAGGATCGTGGTGTCCCCGACGCTCTCCTCTACCGCGGCCACCGTCCGCCGGGACTCGCCCGCGATCGTCAGCATGCGGTCGGCCAGGCCGGCGGCGGCCAGGTCGGCGCGGATCGCCCGGCCGGTGAGGCCACCGGCCAGGCCGGTGACCACGGTCGGGTGGCCGAGGGTGTGCAGGACCCGGGCTACGTTGACGCCCTTGCCACCCGCGCGTTCGGTCACCGTCCGGACGCGGTTGCCACCGCGCGGGCGCAGCCGGTCCAGATGGTGGGTGATGTCCAGGGCCGCGTTGAGCGTGACGGTCAGGATCACGCCGCCACTCCCGCTCCAAGAAGGTCCTGCGCAAGCAGCCCGGCACCGAAACAGCCTGCCTCGTGGCCGAGTTCGGCGGGCAGCAGCTCCGGCATCGCCTGGAAGGTGAGCCGCGCCGCCAAGGCCGTCCGCAGTGGCGCGAAGTACGGCTCGCCCGCCCGGGAGAGGCCGCCGCCGATCACGATCCGCTCGGGGTCGAGCAGGGTGATCGCGCTCGCCAGGCCGTCGGCGAGCGCGTCGACGGCCTCCTGCCAGACGGTGGCGGCCGCCCGGTCCCCGGTCGCGGCGCGCTCGCCGACCTGCTTGGCGGTGACGTCCGGCTCGCCGGTGGCGGTGGTGTAGCGGCGGGCGATGGCGGCGGCCGAGGCGAGGCTCTCCACGCAGCCGTGGGCACCGCACGCGCAGGGTTCGCCGTCGGGGCGGACCGTCAGGTGGCCGAGTTCTCCGGCGCGGGTGTGGCTGCCGGTGAGCGGGCGCCCGTCGACCATCACGGCGGCGGCGATGCCGGTGCCGACCGGGACGAAGAGGAAGTGGTGGCTGCCGCGGCCGGCTCCGGCCCTGGCCTCGGCGATGCCGCCGGCCCGTACGTCGTGCCCGAACGCGACCGGGATGCCCAGGTGTTCGGAGAGCCGGTGCCGAACGGGCAGATCGCGCCAGCCGAGGTTGGCGGCCAGCACCGCGGTGCCGGCCGGTTCGTCGACGATGCCGGGCACGGCGATCCCCGCGGCGGCCGGGCGGAAGCGCTCGGCGAGTTCGGCGGCGCAGTCGAGGACGGTCTCCAGTACGGCCTCGGGTCCGCGCTCGGTCCGGGTGAACCAGCGCTCGGTGTGGCACAGGCCGCCGTCCTCGGCCACCGCGGCGCCCTTGATGTAGGTGCCGCCGACGTCGAGGGCGATCGCCGTGGCGCTCACGGCCGGGTCAGCACGATGGAGCGGGTGAGGCCCTGCGGCTGGTCAGGGTCCAGGCCGCGGCCCTTGGCCAGTTCGACGGCGAGCCGCTGGGCGCGGATGAGGTCGGCCATCGGGTCCAGCGCGCTCACCGACACCACGGCGCCGGTCGGCCGGACCTGGTCCACCAGTCCGGCCGGTGGCTCGCCGAAGAACCACACGACGCTGTTCGGGCCGGTGACGCTGATCGGGCCGTGCCGGTACTCCATGGCCGGGTAGGACTCGGTCCACGACCCGGACGCCTCGCGCAGTTTGAGCGCCGCCTCGTTGGCCAGACCGACCGTCCAGCCGGTCCCGAGGAAGGTGAACTGGCTCGCCTCGACGGCCCGTTCGGGCAGCGGGTAGGCCAGCGCCCGCTCGGCGTGCGCGGCCAGGTCGGCGGGGGCGAGGCCGAGGTGGCCGCGCAGCAGCGCCAGCGCGGTGGTGGCGAAGCGGGTCTGCACCACCGACTTCTCGTCGGCGAACTCCAGGTCGATCACCGTGTTCGCGGCCGTGCTGATCGGGGTGGCGAGGTCGCCGGTGAGCGCGACGGTCGGCAGCGCGCCGCAGCGCTCCAGCGCGGCCAGCACCTCGGTCGTGGTGCCCGAGCGGGTGATGGCGACGACGCGGTCGTAACCGCGGGCGGCCGGGAACTCGGAGGCCGCGAAGGCGTCGGTCTCGCCGAGGCCGGCACCCTCGCGCAGGCCCGCGTACGCCTGCGCGATGTAGAGCGAGGTGCCGCAGCCGATCACGGCCACCCGCTCGCCGCGCTCCGGCAGCCCGGCGGGCTCCAGTTCCAGCGCCTTGCGCCAGCACTCCGCCTGGCCGGCGATCTCCCGCTCGACGTGACTCATCAGGGTTCTCCTCGCTGGGGGCACGGGTGGTGCTCGGGGATCGGTCCGCACCGAGCACTGCTTCACGCTGCAACTGCTTCACACTGCAAGTGTCTGCGTGAAGATGCTCTATTCATAGCCTAATGCGTCATCTTTGAGCAATGATGGTTCATCGAGAGGATCGCGGTACCGGGTCGGTGATGACCGGCGGATAGGCTGGTGACCAGGGACGGCCGATTCGAGGAGTGACGATGGGCCCGGATGAGCGCTGGTCGCGGCTGCTTGAGATCCTTGGCGACCGGGGCCGGATCGACGTCACGACGGCGGCCGGGCTGCTGGGCGTCTCCGCGGCCACCGTGCGCCGGGACATGGACGAACTCGCCCAGCAGCAGTTGCTGACCCGGACGCGCGGCGGCGCGGTACTGAGTGAAGTCGCGTACGACCTGCCCCTCCGTTACAAGGCCGCGCGTCAGACCGGCGAGAAGCAGCGCATCGCGAAGGCCGCCGCCGCGCTCGTCCCGCCCGGCGCGGTGGTCGGGCTCAACGGCGGCACCACCACCTCGGAGGTGGCCCGTGAGCTCGCCACCCGCACCGATCTGGCCGGGCACGGCACTCGGACGGCGCTGACCGTGGTCACCAACGCGATCAACATCGCCAACGAGCTGGCGGTGCGCCCGTACGTGAAGACCGTGGTCACCGGCGGCGTGGCCCGACCTCAGTCCTACGAGCTGACCGGCCCGTTGGCGACCATGATGCTGCAGGCGATCTCGCTGGACTACGCGATCCTCGGAGTCAACGCCGTCGACCCGCGGTTCGGCGCGGCCACCCACGACGAGGGCGAGGCCGGCGCCAACCGGGCGATGGCCGAGCGGGCGGAGCGGGTGGTCGTGGTGGCCGACTCCACCAAGCTCGGCAAGCGCGCGTTCGCGCAGGTCTGCGACACGAGCGCGATCGACACGCTCGTCACCGACGCCGACGCTCCGAAGGAACTGCTGGAGCGGTTCGCCGCCCACGGGGTGGACGTCCACTGCGTGTAGCGCCCGCGTTCGGTGCCGCGCCGCAGGGGGCGCGGGCCGACGGGTGTGCCGGGGGCGGTCGTGTTGCCGGCTTCGGCTTCGGCTTCAGCTTCGGTGCGCCGTGCGGATGACCGGCGTTGCCGCGGCACATCCGGCAGTCGTCGACGGCAACAGCCTTGTGGCCCGGGGTGCCAACGGGGCAGACTCTGTTCACACTGATGCTTGATATTGGGCAAATATCGAGCATATGGATCACATTCGTGCAGGTCGCACCATCCCTCCATCGGTGCGGCCGCAGAGTCGGCTCCGCGGGCCGGGGCCGGACGGCCGGCTCGAAGCCGGACACCCGGTGTTCCGCTCCCAAGACCTGCTCGCGCCCCGAACGGAAGAGGCCATGCTCGCCACGGACCGTACTGCCCTGGCCGGTGCCAGGCTCGTCCTGCCCGGCGGCGTCGTCGAGGGCGACCGCCTCACCGTCGACGGCGAGCGCATCGCCGGCCTCGGCGGCGACACCGAGCCCGGCGACCTCGACCTGACCGGGTACACCGTCGTCCCCGGCTTCGTCGACCTGCACGTCCACGGCGGCGGCGGCGCCTCCTACACCTCCGGCATCGCCGAGGAGGCCCTGCTCGCCGCCCGCACCCACCTCGAGCACGGCACCACCACCACCGTCGCCTCCACCGTCACCGGCGAGATCGACGAGGTCGCCCGCCAGGCCCACGTCCTCTCCGAACTCGTCGAGGACGGCGTCCTGGCCGGCATCCACTTCGAGGGCCCGTTCATCTCCCACAACCGGTGCGGCGCCCACCGCCCCGACCTCCTGCGCGACCCCGACCCCGCCCTGGTGCGCAAGCTCGTCGACGCCGCCCGCGGCCACGCCAGGATGGTCACCCTCGCCCCCGAGCTCCCCGGCGGCCTGGACTCCGTCCGGATGCTCGCCGACCTCGGCGTGATCGCCGCCGTCGGCCACACCGACTCCGACTACGCGACCACCCTCGAAGCCATCGACGCCGGCGCCACCGTCGCCACCCACCTCTTCAACGCCATGCCCGGCATCGCCCACCGCGCCCCGGGCCCCATCGTCGCCCTCCTCGAGGACGACCGCGTCACCGTCGAACTCATCAACGACGGCGTCCACCTGCACCCCTCCGTCCTCGACCTCGCCTACGGCACCGCCGGCGCCGCCCGGGTCGCCCTGATCACCGACGCCATGGGCGCCGCCGGCATGGGCGACGGCCTCTACCCCCTCGGCCCCCTCCAGGTCGAGGTCGAGGACGGCGTCGCCATGCTTCCCGACGGCAGTTCCATCGCCGGCTCCACCCTCACTCTCGACCGGGTGTTCCGAAGAGCGCTCACCATCGGAAAGCTGACACTCGCCCAAGCCGTCGAGTCGCTGTCGGCGACCCCGGCCCGGCTGCTCGGCCTGGCCGACTCGATCGGCTCGCTGGAGGCCGGCAAGCTCGCCGACCTGGTCGTGGTCGACTCCGGGAGCTACGACCTGGTCGCCGTGATGCGCCACGGCCGGTGGGCCGTCGGCGGCGAGAAGTTCGCCACCGTCAAGTCCGCCTGAGCGCGACGGCGACGGCCGCCCTCCCCGAAGGGCGGGCGGCCGCGCTGTGTCCGGGTTCAGGCGGTCAGGCGATCGACCACCGCTGGAGCGGCGAGCCGGCGTCCGGCTGCTGGGTCACCGTGGCGCCGTCGGCGGTCGAGGCGGTGGTGAGCAGCAGTCCGCTGTCGGCCGAGGTGACGGTGTACGAGCCGTCGGCGGCCGACCGGACGTTCCAGTGCTGGTTGGCCCCTCCGCCGCACGGCCACTGGATCACCCGGGCGCCGGCGGCGGTGGAGCCGCCGCTGACGTCGGCGCACATCGAGGACAGGGCGTTGACCAGCTCGTACGAGCCGTCGGGCTGCCGGCGGAACTGCCAGAGCTGGTTGGTGGCGCCGGAGGCGGTCCAGGTGATCAGACGGTTGCCGGCGGTGGTGCTGTTGTCGGCGTCGTCGAGGGCCTTGCCGCCCGTGGTCAGCGTGTGGTTCCCGCTGAACGCCGGGGTGACGGTCCAGGTGAAGGTGGCCGAGGCGCTTGCCGTGCCGGAGGAGGCGCTGACGGTGGCACTGGAGACCCCGGCACCGGTCGGGGTGCCGGAGATCAGGCCCGAGGGGCTGATGGAGAGCCCGGCGGGCAGGCCGACCGCCGAGAAGGTGAGGGGCTTGCCGGCATTGTCGGTCGCGGTCAGCCGCACCGAGACGGCCTTGCCGACGGTGCCGGACTGGTCGCCGGGGGCCGTGAGCACGACCGTCTCCGGGGCTGTGCCGGTCGGGGCGAAGGTGAGGCTCTGTTCGTCCGCCGTCCGCCCGCCGCCGACCGTGCTGCCGGTGGTGTCGCTCCAGGAACGGGCGGGCGCGGTCTCGGCGAGCCTGCCGGACGTACCGGACATGCCGATCACCAGGCCGCTGTAACGGTTCACCAGTTGGAACCGGCCCTTCCCGGCCTTACCGGGAAGGATGAACCACTGCCGGCCGACGGTGGCGCTCCCGCCGGCGGCGTTGGTGGCGGTCAGCCCCGCGCCCCAGGCCCGGCCGGCCGTCGAGGCGGAGTCGACGCCCAGCAGCTGCCCGGTGGCGGCATTGGCGATCCGGTAGGAGCCGTCGCCGTTGGCCAGGAAGCTCCAGGACTCACGGGCGGAGCCGGTGGGCCTCGCCGTGGAGGTGGCGGCGGAGCCGCCATCGGCCTGGGCGAGGACTCGGCCGGTGCCGTTCTGGATCCGGTAGGTCTTCGTCAGGTCCACCGGAGGGCCGGCCGGTGTCGACGAGTCGACAGTCATCTCGGCGTACTCACCGTCCGAGGCGGAGCAGGCGAAGGAGCAGTACATCCGGAAGGTCTTCCCGACGACCGTCGAGTCGGTCCGGTTGGCGCTGTCCAGGAACCAGCGGTACCAGGAGGCGGTGTGGTAGCCGCCGGTGTCGCCGAGCAGGGTCCACTTCTGGGTGGCCAGGTCCTTGGTGGCGTAGATCTGCTGGGGGGCGTTGCCGCTCTGGTCGACGGCCTGGGGGGAGCCGATGTAGAGGCCCAGATAGGCGTCGTAGCTGACGTTCATGACGAACAGCGGTGTGCTCGGGGCGAGCGTGCCCGCCGCGACCTGCTGCTTGACGCTGCCGGGGTTGACGGGGTTGTACTCCTTGACCGGCGGCAGGTACCCGGTCGGGTCGGCGGAGTCGGCGGGCACCATGGAGCTCTCCAGGCCGCCCGCCCCCGGCTGCGACCAGGAGCCGTCGTACCACTTCTGCCAGCTGCCGGGCGCCATCTTGGCGGAGATCGGGGCCCGCGCGACGTGTTCCTGGAAGGCGCCCCAACTGCCGCCCTTGTCGACGATCCGGGAGCCGTAGAAGACGTAGAAGTAGCCCGAGGCGGTGTCGGCGAACAGCCGCTGATCGCCGTCGCCGTAGTAGAAGGTCTGCTGTGGGAAGGCCGCCGTGTCACCTCGGGTGGTGCTGTACGGGGAGGTGATGGCGTGGTCCTTGACGGACCAGGTCTTCCCCTGGTCGGTGGAGACCGCGTAGTCGATCGCGTCGTAGTGCAGGCCGTCGCCGAAGGGCTGTGGGGTGAACTCGTTGTGCACCAACCCGTACCAGTCCCCGGTGTCCGGGTCGACCCACACCCCGGACAGGTCGCAGAAGTTCCGCTGGGAGTAGCGGGAGCCCTGCGGCGCGTCGGTGGACTCCCGGCCGGTGGGGCTGTTGTCGCACCGCCAGGTGGTGTCGTCGTTGCGGTCGACCGGGTTGGCGGGGTCGACGGAGCTGCTGATCGGGTTCGACACGGTGGCGTGGTCGAAGTCGGTGCCGGTGTAGAAGTTCCACTGCCTGGAGTCGTTCGCGCCGTACAGCGAGTGCGACTGCTGGAAGTAGAAGGTGCCGTCCTTGTCGGTGTAGACGCCGACCGGGGTGTCGTCGGGGTACGCGTACGAGCCGGTCCTACCGATCGAGACGGTGTACGTGGCGTCGGCGTGCTTGGCCGCCGCGGGGGTGGCGGCCACGGTGCCGGCGCCGAGGCCGGCCAGCGCGGTGGCGGTGAGAGCGCCGATCCATCTGGTGAGCAGGGGTGACACAGGTACTCCTCTTCCGTGCGGGGCGCACCGGTGCGCCCCGGGCTATGGGGGTGCGGAACGGGAGAGTGGTCCGGGGGCGGGCGGTCAGCCGTCGGTCATCCGTCGGTCAGCCGTCGGTCATCCGGAAGTCGTACTGCGGCGGGACGGGCGTGCCGGGGTGAACGGCGAGCCAGAGGGTGTCCAGGGAAAGCTCGCCCTCGCGCATGGTGTCGACCTGGATGCCCTCGGCCAGCAGGCGCCGGACCCGGTCGTCGTCGCCGGCGGCGTGCGCCGCTTCCGCCTCGGCCAGCCTGATCCTTCCGTGCGCGCGATCGGCCGGGGCGAGGCTCTCGATCAGCGCCAGCGCCTCGGCGGAGCGCTCGGCGCGCCGCAGGGACTCCAGCGTCTCGATCGTCAACTCCCCCAGCTCCTGGCGGAGTCGGTGGGCTGCGAGCATCAGGTCGGCGGCCTCCTGCGGCTCCGGGGTGAGGAAGGCGAGCGAGCGCAGCGCCCAGGGTGAGGCCTGCGCGGCGACAGAGCGTTCGAACGCCTCGCGGGCGGAATCCCGCTCTCCCGCCGCCAGCCGCAGCAGCCCCAGCTGGTACAGCGCGTGCCAGTCCGTGGCGTTCCCCTCCAGCAGCAGCCGCCAGTGCGCCCCGGTGACCGGTTCGGCCGGCGGGTCGCAGACCGGGAGCGTGCCGGTCCTGAGGAGCTGCCGCCAGGGTTCCTGGGCGGCCGCCGGCTCGCCGAACGGCAGGGACGGCGAGGCGGGCAGGGCGCCGGCCTCGATCTCCAGCGCGGCCCAGCCGCCGCCCTCGGCCAGCACCTCCTCGGGCACGCCGAACCCACCGGCCTGCGCGTCGGCCAGCTCCAGCTCCAGGGGCGGGAGCAGCCGGTCCAGTGCCTCGCCGGCGGCCTTCCGGGCGGCTTCCCAACTCCCGTGCACGGCCTTGGGATCGGCCTGCAGAAGCCCGTACGCCTCGGTCCAGGACCAGGTGGCGCCGGCGGGCATCGGCAGGTGCTCCAGCTGGGTGCGGGCCAGGCCCGCCTGGATCTCCAGGTAGGCGGAGTCCGGGCCGGAGAGCCACTCCTGCCAGTGCCTTCCGCCGGTGCCGGTGCCCCAGCAGAACAGCTTGCGGCCGCGCAGCCGCGCGGTGGAGGTCTGGACGAGCCCGGCGCCGGTGCCGTCCAGCGCGGCGATCCAGGGACGTTCACCGCCGGGGAGGTCGAGGAAGTAGTCCGCCGCGCGCTGCACCCGGCCGGGGTAGCTGCGGTCGGCGCCGTCGGCCTGCGGGAAGGGCACCCGCCGCAGGTCGCTGACGTAGTCGCAGTGGAAGGCGTGGTCGGCCGGGCCGAGGACGCGCACGTCGCGGTCCTCGGGCACGGCGATGTTGGACCACCAGTAGACCGGTGTCTCGGTCGGCGCGGGGTTGTGCACGGCGATGTGGACGTACAGCACCGGGGAGTCGGCGGGCAGCCAGGTGTCCATCCGCAGGACCAGGCGCCGCAGCCGCTCGAAGGCGTACATCCGAAGCACGGGGGTGCCGTCCGGTGCGGTGACCCGGGCGGCGTGCAGCGGCTCGCAGGTCAGCGGCCAGTGGCCGGTGGCACCGAGGTTCCACTCCACCCCGCCGGCCAGCCAGGCGTCGCGCAGAGCGAGGTTGGCGGGCTGGAGGATCCGGTTGCGGTGCAGCAGTTCCCGTCCGCCGGGGCGGTGGACCAGGGACCAGAGCCGCCCTCCGAGGGAGGGCAGGAAGGTCGCGGTGAGGTGCTCGTTCTCCAGGACCACGCACGGGAGTTCGCGCTCGGCACGGACGCGGTCGTACCCGCCCTGCCGGGTGTACGGCAGCAGGGTGTCGGGCACCCCGTACGCCAGATTGCGGCGCATCTCGTCGTCGACCCCTGCTCCCGCGCCGGTCTGCCGGGGCAGGCCGTGCAGGATCGGCAGGGTGCCGCCGACCGGGTCGGGGGTGCCGTCGATGCGGAGGACGCCGGTTCGCAGGGGCGAGGTCACGCGGGAAGATGTCACTTTCCGATTCCAACCGTCATGCCCTGGATGATCCGCGAGCCCATCCAGGAGAAGAGCGCGATCATCGGGGCGAGGATGATGCAGACTCCGGCGAACATCGTGCCGAAGTCCAAGCCGTTGAACTGCTGTGCCGCGACGAACGAGGACAGCGCCACCGGGAGGGTGATCCGGTCCTGGCTGTTCGTCAGGACGAGGGCGAACAGGGTCTCGTTCCAGGCGGTGATGAACTGCAGGAGGAAGGCGGTGACCAGCCCGCCCCGCGCGACCGGGAGCACCACCTGGAGGAAGGTGCGCAGCGGTCCTGCTCCGTCCAGGACGGCGGCCTCCTCCAGCACGCCGGGGATGCCGCTGAAGAAGCCGGTCAGCAGGAACACCGTGAAGGGCATGGCCAGGCCGACGTAGACGAGCCCGAGGCCGAGGTCGCTGTCGGTCAGGTTCACCCGGGACAGGCCGACGAACAGCGGCACCACCAGGACCTGGCCGGGCACGCCGAGGCCCATGGCGAAGGCCGTCGTCAGCACCGAGGAGGTCCGCGAGCGTCGCCGGGCGAGAGCGTACGCGCAGGGGGCGGCGAGCGCGACGGCGACCACGGAGGAGAGGCCGGCGGTGAGCACGCTGTTGAGGGCCGCCCGCGCGAAGCCGCCCTGGTCGAGCGCGGTGGTGTAGTTCTCGGTCCTCGGGCTGGTCGGCAGGCCGAAGCCGTGCTGCAGGATGTCGGGACCGCTGCGCAGTGAGGTCAGCAGGATCCACAGGACCAGCAGCAGGTCGGCGGCGACGACGGTCCAGACGGCGGCCGTGCCGATCCTGCTCGCGAGTCCGGTGGGTCGGTTACTGCGTCGCACGGGAGGGACCTTTCCGGTTGCGGTGTGGGGGACCGGGACGCGACGGGTCAGTACTCGATCGGGTCGCGGCGAAGCAGGCGCCGCAGCACGACGGTGATCAGGGTGACCATGACCAGGCTGACCATCGCGGCGGCGGTGGCCATGCCCAGCCGGGGGACGGTGCCCTGCGGGAAGGCCTCGGCGTACACGTACACGGCGGTGTTCCAACTGCTCACCGGTGGATAGGCGTTGGTGCTGCCGCCGTAGAGCAGGATCAGTTCGAAGATCTTCACCGAGCTGACGGTCCACAGCACCGCGCAGACCGCGATGACGTCCCAGGCGCAGGGCAGGGTGATGTGCCGGAAGCGCTGGAAGGGGCCGGCGCCGTCGAGTTCGGCCGCCTCGTAGAGGTAGTCGGGGATCTGGTCGACCGCCGCCATGATGATCGAGGTGTAGTAGCCGGTCGCCGTCCAGACCAGGGTGCCCAGGACCATCGGGAGCAGGTTGTCCGTCGACAGCCATTTGGGCGGGGTGGTCACCCCGAAGAGCTTCAGCGCCTGGTTGACCGGGCCGGTGGGCGAGAACAGGAAGCCGGCGGCGATGCCGAAGACCATGCCGTTGACCAGCGAGGGGAAGAACAGCACCGAGCGGGCGAAGAGCCTGGCCCGCATCTCGCGCAGCACCAGGGTCAGCGCGAAGCTGAGCACGAAGGTGATGGTGCCGCCGATGACCATCAGTTCCAGCGTGTTGGACAGGGAGGTGCGGAACCTCGGGTCGCGGAACAGCAGGAGGTAGTTCTGTGGGCCGCGCCAGTCCATCGCGCCCATGCCGTCCCACTTGTACAGGCTGGTCCACAGGGCGTAGCCGACCGGGGCGACGAACAGCACCGCGTACACGATCAGCGCGGGCGCGGTGAACGGCCAGAACATCCGGCGGCGCCGGCGCTCCAGCGGGCCGACGCCGGCACGGGCGGCGCGCTCGGACCGGCCTCGGGCGGTGCCCGTCCGGGGCGGGTTGTCGATCGTCGTCGCCACCGTCAGCCCTGGGTCTGCCAGTAGGAGGCCTGGTCGGCCTTGCACGTGGCGACGAACTGGGCCGCCGTGGTCTTGCCGTGCCAGAAGTCCAGGTAGTTGTCGTTCAGCACCTTGGGCAGCCAGCTGCCGCCCGCGCCGTCGAAACCGAGCCGGACGGTCGGGGCCTCGAGGGCCTTCTGGACGTCGGCCAGTTCGGCCGGGGCCGGGATGTCGGTGCGCGGGGTGAGGTTGAGCGCGGTGGTCGAGATCCCGGACAGCTGCTTCTTCTGCAGGAAGAAGGCGATGAACTTCTGCGCGGCGGCGGCGTTCTTGGCACGCTTGGGGATCGCGAAGCCGACCAGGCCCGCGTCCGGGGCCTTCGCGGTGGGCGGCAGCATCGAGGCCATCTTCCAGCCGGCCGGGACCTGCTTGGCGACCTCGGCGGTGACGTAGTTGCCGTCCATGTAGAAGGCGGCCTTGCCGCCCACCCAGTTGGTCTCCTGGGCCGGGAACTTGGTGGCGTCGTAGCCCTGGATCAGGTGGCCGCCCTTGACCAGCTGCTCCACCTGCTGCGCCGCGCCGAGGACCGCCGGGTCGTCCCAGGCGGCACCGGTCCTGTCGGCGGAGAGCCGGGCGACGTTCACTCCGGCGCCGTTGAGCAGGTAGTCGAAGTACAGCTCGTTGCTCCAGGGGTCCTCGCCCTCGGAGGCGACGCACGCCTTTCCGGCCGCCTTCAGCGCGTCGCAGACCTTGAGCAGTCCGGCCCAGTCGGTGGGCGGGCTCGGCATGGCCGCGGCGATGGCGGGGTCGGCCGCGTTGTAGAACATCGCGTTGGTGACCACCTCGTACGGGATCACGTAGTGGTTCGAGCCGGAGGGGTCCTTCGGCAGCATGTCGAAGTACTTGGCCGGGATGACCTGGGAGACCGGGACGTTCTCCTCCGGCACCTGCAACTGCAGCACCGGCGAGAGGTCCAGGGCCTGGCCGGCCGCCGCGGTGGTGCCGTAGACCTTGTCGTCGGACTCGTCCCACAGGTCCGGGGCCTGGTTGGCGGCGATCGCCGGGCCGATCTTCTTGGCGATGTCCCGGCCCGCCCAGGTGACGTTCACCTTGGCGCCGGTGGCGGCGGTGAAGTCGTCGATCGCGGCCTTCAGCACCTTGGCCTGCGGCTCGTCGGCGCGCCACATCGACCAGTAGGTGAAGCCGTTGCCGGACTTGGCGCCGTCGCCCGAGCCGCTGCCGCAGGCGCTCGCCCCGAACGCGAGCGCGACGGCGGCGGCCGCGCCGAGGACGCGGCGTGCGGACATGGTCGTTCTACCCATGGATGGTTCCTCTCGGAGGCGCGAGATGCCGTGCGGACGTGTCGTCGGCCGGGGCCCGAAGTCACGGGCGGCGCTGGATGGCTGGACGATACGGGTGAGTTGACCGGTAAATCAAGAGTCCTTGCAAAAACCCCGCTCCAGCTCGGGAGAAGCCGGCGGAGTCACGACGACGAAACCTCAAGTCACCGTCACGACAAGGGGTTGCACCGAGCTTGACGGCCCTTCAGCGGTGCCATACGTTTCACCGAAAGCATGTTGACCGGTAAAATCGGGAGATCCATCCATGGTGACGATGCAGGACGTGGCCGCGCGTGCCGGAGTCACGAAGCAGACCGTCTCCAACGTCATCCGGGGCCGGGGGGCCGTGAGCCCGGCGACCGCGGCCCGGGTGCGTTCCGCGATCGAGGAGCTGGGCTACACCCCCAACCTGGTCGCGCGCTCCCTGGCCACCGGCGCCACCAGGACGGTGGGTCTGTTCGTCCCCACCGTGACGGGCTCCTTCTACGCCGACATCGTCGAGGAGGTCGAGGACGTCCTCGACGAGAACGGCTACCACCTGCTGCTGTGCACCACCCGGCTCGACGGGGAGCGCGCCAAACGGCACCTGGCCGGACTGACCAGCCGCTCGGTGGACGCCCTGCTGATCGCGGGCGACCGGGACCTGATCGACCACCTGCCCCTGCTGAAGGAGGCCGCCTTCCCGGTCGCCCTGTGCGCCTGGGAGACGGACGCCCCCGACCGCTTCCCGGTGGTCACCATCGACTACGAGCGGGCCGGCTACCTGGCCGGGCGCCACCTGCGCGAACTCGGGCACGAACGAGTCGCCGTGCTCGCCAGCCCCGACCACACCCCGCGGGTGGCCGGCTTCCGGCGCGCCTTCACCGCCGACGGCCTGACCGTCCCCGACGCCGCCATCCACCTCGCGGCCGAACCCACCCCCGCGGGCGGCTTCGCGGCGGCGACGACGGCGCTGGCGGCCGGGCCCGACATCACCGCGCTCTTCGCCACCCACGACGTCCTCGCCCTCGGCGCCCTGGAGGCCGCCCGGGCCGCGGGCCGCTCCGTCCCGCACGACCTGTCGATCGTCGGACACGACGACAGCCCGGAGGTGGGCGTCGCCCGGCCGGCCCTCACCACCGTGGCCATCCCCAAGCGGGAGATGGCCCGGGAGGCGATCGAACTGCTGCTGCGCGCCCTCACCCGGTCGGGAGGCCCGGCCAACTCGATCCAGCTGCTGCGCCCCGAACTGGTCGTCCGGGACAGCACCGGCCCGGCCGGCGGCCGGTGATCCGCCGCGGCCGGAACCACCACTCACGAACGGCGGCGACGGTCCACCGGCCCGGGCGTCGAGCAGTCGCACACCGGCGTCCACATCGCGTACCTGGAGGAAGGGCAGTTCCTCGACTTCCACATGGGCGAGTTCGGCTTCGGCGAGGCCTACCTGATCCTTGTGAACCGCCTTCCGTAGCGCCAGCTATACCGAGAGCAACAACTTCGGTGCTGCGCCCACGTAACAGGCGCCCCGGGCGGGGCGGTGGAAGGGCGCCGGACGGTAAACGGCGTGCGGAAGCACCAGGGGGCGCGCGGACGGCATGTCAAGCCTGAGCGATCTCCTCTGCTTCACGGCGTGTTGACGCAGGGAAAAGCTGGTTCAGGCGCCCGCAGGGATGGCTCCCCCCGTTTGCCTTAACCGCTTCGGTGGGGCGCCGTCCGGAGTACCGTCCTGGTTGTCGAGGCCAGATCGGAGAAGATCAGCATGCCCCTGAACAGTGAGCACATCGGCGCGCGCGTGAGGATTGCCCGGAATGCGGCCGGGCTGACCCAAGTCGAGCTGGCGGACCACCTCGGGCGTACGGACACCTGGGTGGCCAACGTGGAGCACGGCCGGATGGCCTTGGACCGGTACAGCGTGATCACTGCCATCGCCGATCGGTGCGATGTCGACGTGGTCTGGCTGCTTGGCCAGCCGTACCGGCTCCAGCACGCCGGGGGGAGCATCGCCCACGCACACGTCCCCGCGATTCGGACCGGCATTCGCCGCGCCGGCCTGATTCTCTCCGGCCACCCGGGGCTCGCCCCGCAGGGGGCTCCCGTCGAGTTGGCCGAGCTGAGCAAGCGGTCTCGGCAGACCAACATGGCCCGTCAGGCCGCGAACCTGCCCCGGGTGGCGACCCTGCTCCCTCCACTGATCGAAGACCTGAACACGGCGGTGCTCACCCTCGTCGGCCACCAACGAGACGAGGCGCTGAGGCTGTTGGTCGACGCCTCCCGGACGGCACGCATGTGCCTGAACCAGCTCGGTTATCCGGACCTGGCGTGGTCGGCCGCCGAAGTGGCCGCCGGTGCCGCGACGGCCCTTGACGACCCCATCACCCGGGCTGCCGTCGCCTGGGACCGGTGCGGCGCGCTGCTGCACCAGGCGTCGAACCGGGAGACCATCGCGGTGGCCGAAGCCGCGATGAGAGACCTGGAGCCCTACACCAGCGGCGGTGCGACGGAGCAGGCGGCGGTGTCGCTGCGCGGGGCCCTCCTCCTCCGCTGCTCGATCGCCCATGCCCGTGCGGGGCAGAAGGACGATGCCTGGTCCCGCATCGATGCCGCGCTGGAGGACGCCGAGCGGCTCGGCCCGGACTGGTACGACCTGGCGAACCACACCGTGTTCGGACGCGGTGTCGTGGCCGTGCACGCGGCGGAGGCCGGCGTCGAGGTGGACCAGCCCGACCGCGGACTCACGCATGTGCCGCAGGTGGACATCGCCGAGGTCCCCTCGAAGGAGCGGCGCACGCACTACGCGATCGACCAGGCACGAGCGATGCACCGGATGGGCCGGAGTTCGGCTGCGGTGGTCAAGCTGAGGGAGGCTGCCGCGTCGGCACCGCACTACGTGTACGCGGACCCCATGAGCCGCGCCCTGGTTGCCGAACTCGTGCGGACCGGAGTGCCGTCGCAGGCAGCCGCCCTCTCGGGGCTCGTCCGCAGCATGGAACTCGTGCAGTAAATCCGTTCCTGAATAGAACAGTTGACGCCCCATAGATTTTCTAGGGGGCACGCTTCCGCCGCGCGGCCACCATCAAGAGGTCACCAGAAGTACATGCGTGATCACGGTGGGAGACACTGGCAGTGAAGCTGATCGACACCCGACGGCCCGACGATGCCGCGACGGCCTATGCGAACATCCTGCGCTGGCCGCTGTCCGTCGGATACCGGCATCGGCCCCGACAGGGCTGTACCTGTGAAGCCGCGGACTGCACCGTCCCGGGTGCCCACCCACGTTCCGACAGCCCGGTCTTCTTCACCCCCAAGCTCGTCGTCGAGGAGCTGGAGGAATCGCCCGGCGCCGGTCTCATCGCCTGGACGACCGGTTTCGACGCCCTGGTGTTCCCCCGCACCGCCGGCATGGCCGCGATGGTTGCTCTGGACAAGGTCGCACAGGTCCCGTGCATCGTCACCGACGAGTCGGTCATCCTCCTGGTCCTCCCGGCTACCGGCCGGCACGTGACGGCTTACCGTGCCGACGTCGGGCTCCGCTCCGGATCCGGGGACTGGATCGCTGTTCCGCCCTCGCACGGCACACGCTGGGACACGCCACCGTGGGTGCCCCGGGCGAACACCCCGATTCCCCTGCTGCACGGAACCGAGGTCGGCCACTGCTTGTCGCAGGGCGCCTCCGACGCACCCGGTGAGGTCGCGCGATGAGCCACCACGCCACCACGGACTTCCCCGCCGACCGGGCTCAGGCCGCCGGGCTGCGTACCTGGGCGATGGAGGTACTGCGGAGACTCGGCCCCGGCCTGGACGAGGAACAGCACGGCAACGTGTTGGACGACGTGAAGCTCGTGCTGACGGAGCTGGTGGCCAACGCCATCGTGCACGGTTGCGGCGGGGATCGACCGGACGTGAAACTGACCGCCTCGCTGGCGCACGCATCGGGTGTGGTGCACGTGTCCGTGAGCGACCCGGGCCTCGGCAGGCCCGAGTGCCGGCAGGCGAGCAACGATGCGACCTGCGGTCGCGGCCTGGCACTGGTCAGCGGGGTCGCCTCCCGGTTCGGCGTCAAAGCGCTCCCCGAGGGCGGCAAGACAGTCTGGGCCGAGATCGCCCTGCCCGCCGCCCTGCCCGGCCGTGGGCACGTTTCCCGGGCGTCCGCTGCCCGGCCGGATGCCGGCCTGAGCAGCGTCTCGTAGACCTCCCGTGACGGTCGTTGCCGCCCGGCACTCGGCCGCCACCGGAGGCCAGTCGAGCCGGGGGAGCGGCGTGCCGGAGACGACGCCGTCCGAACCGGTCCCGCGCTGCCCGGCATGGGACCGGGCTCCTTGTTCACCCACCCACCACCCCCATCACCGAGGACTGCGCCGTGAGTGTCGGATCGCGTACCAGCATGCTGCTCAAGCGGATCGGCCATACCCGCAGACAGCTACTCGCGGCCTCCTGCTCCGCCCCAAGCCAGGCCTGCGAACCCACCACCGACGACCCCCACGGTGCCGAGCCGGCGACCGACCGGCGGTTGCAGCACCGCTCGCGCGCCGCGCTCGCCCTGGTCCACCCGGCCCCGTGGAATCGGGGGCCGCGATGAGGACGGCACAGGCCGGCGGGCCGGGCCTGCCGGTGGTGCACGAGCCCCGGGTACGCCGGTGCGGGCACTACATCGCCACCATCACTCCCCAGGAGGCGCAGACGCTGAGCCACCTCGTCCTCGACCGCAACGCCATCCAGATCGCCGACGCCATCAACGCCGGACCCGGGCGCGAGAACGCCCAGCCGGTGACGCCCGCCATGGTGCGCGTCCGCCTGAACTCGCTGCGGGACAAGGCGGCGGCGCAGACCTGGGTGCAACTGGTCGACACCGCCTGCCGGGCCCGGCTTCTCCTACCCAGGGCCGAGCTGACGATGCCGCTGCCGGTGGCGGCCGTGGCAACGCTGCGACTGGCGGTCCTCGGGCACACCAACCAGCGGATCGCCGGGACCCGGGGCATCTCGCTCGCCACGGTCGGTTCCCACCTCGCGACGATCCGGTACCGGATGCGCACCCGCGGTACCCCTGCGGCCGTCTACCGTCTCCACGGCGTGCCCGACGCCCTGGACAACACGCCGTACTGCCTTGCCTGCCAAGGGGGGCGATAAGTGAGCGGCATCGTCGTGCAGTTGGCGAAGGGCAGCAGCAGCTCCTGGACGGCTGACAGGATCTCGCCCTCATTTGCGAACAGAGGCGTCGAGGGGTCCAGCGGACTGGGCACGTCCACCACCATCGGTGCCCGCCCGCCTCCTGGAGGACGGCGCCGTGAGCTCCTACTCCACGCTGGGGCCGTCCCCATGCTCGACCGGCTCGGCTACCGGTTCGCGATCAACACCAGAACACCGTACGGAAGTTAGAGAGAGCATGACTACCGGAAAGACCAACAGCGCCGTCGCCCCGGCCGAGGCTTCCAAGCCGCCCGTGGTGGACGTCCACGTGATCCTCCGGACCCCGGACGGCAAGATCCTGCTGTCCCAGCGCGGAGGCCCCTACGGCCACGGTCAATGGCACGCCCCCAGCGGCAAGCTCGATCCGGGGGAGAAGCCGGCTGTCGGTGCCGCTCGCGAGCTGCGCGAGGAAACCGGCATCCGGGTCGACCCGGACCACCTCCGGCTCGCTTACACCGTCCTGCACCACCAGGAGCCGGCCATCCACCGCCTCGGCCTCTTCTACACCGCTACCGAGTGGGAGGGCGAGCCGGAGAACCGCGAACCGGAGAAGTGCCTCGACCTGCGCTTCTTCGCCGAACGCGAGCTGCCCGACGCCCTGATCCCGTACCCGGCGGCCGGCATCCGCGGCGCCCTCACCGACCCCGGGGGCCTGCTGCACCACGGCTGGCCGAAGCCATGACCGACAGGTACGTGGTGGGGACAGCGCGCGCTAACCCCACCATGCTGGTCGAAGGCTTTCCCTGGTCGCTTTCGCGTCACCGTCCATCTCCGGCCGACCCTCCCTGGCGCGGGGAGGAGTCCGACCAGATCAAGGCTGCGGTCGTCCCCCTCGTCTCCCGCTGAAGACCACGCCCCCGCTCTCCTCTGGGAGGGCGGGGCGGTTCGTCGTGTCAGGACTCAGGCCTGCTCGCCGTCGAGTGCGGCCTCGACGTCGCCACCGGCCCGCCGGGCCTCGGTCATCGCCCGCTCGGCACGGAGCGCTGCGGTGTGCAGGGGCAGCAGGTCAGCAGGGAGATCGACGTCAGCCATGCAGTCTTCGTAGGCACCTCTGGCAGGATGGCGCCGACCCGCCCCGCCCCGCCCCGCCGAGATCATGAGGTGTCTGTGAGTAGCGAGTGGACCGTCCACGGCAGCCGGCCCGTCTACACCAGCCCTTGGGTGAGTCTGGACTTGGTCGACGTCGAGCCGCGTGGCCGACCCCGGTACGAGCACCATCTGGTGAAGTTCGCCCCGGTCGCGGCCACCGTGGTGCTCAACGACCGGAAGGTGCTGATGATGTGGCGCCATCGGTTCGCGACGGACACCTGGTCCTGGGAGATCCCCTCCGGCATCGTCGAAGACGGAGAGTCCTTGGAGGCCGCAGCCGCCCGCGAGGTGCTGGAGGAGACCGGCTGGCAGGTGGACGCAGTCGAGCCTCTCACCTACAACCAACCGATCGGGGGGATGTCGGATGCCGAACACCACGTGTTCCTCGCCCGGAGCGCGCGGTACGTTGCCCCGCCCATCGACACCCACGAGGCCGACCGGATCGAGTGGATCCCGCTGGATCGCATCCAGGGCATGATCGATCGCCGTCAGATCGTGGCCGGCGTCGCGGTTACCGGCCTGCTCCAGGTACTCGCCCGCCGCTAGCGGGTGAGCGCCGGCGCTTCCGAAGAGATCAGCTCACGCAGGTCTGCGACCATCGGCGTGCGGGCTGCCCGGGCTGGTACCGCGTTCACCACCGAGGCCGCCCGGGCCAGCACGATCCCCGTTCGGTGCTCGGCCGGCAACGATCCGACAGCGTGCAGACCGACCTGCGCGGCAGACCCGATCTCGCCGACCCGCAGCAGTCCCTCTGCCTGATCGAGAGCGATGAGAGCCCGGTCGAGGTGTTCGGCCGGAGAGTACAGGTCGAGAGCTTCGTCAAGGGCGAGTTGAGCGCGCCGGGTGTCCCCGAGCGTGGTGTACATACTGCCGACATGCCAGCGCAGCTGGCGCTCGGTGTAGCCGTACGCCAGGTCTGCCTTGTGTTCCGCGTCCAGCCGGGCGAAGGCCCGCTCGGCAAGCATCATGGCCTGCCGGGCATCGTCGGCGCGTCCGAGGCGGGCGAGCGAGCGGGCCTTCAAGGCGGGCGCCCAGGCCGCCGTGGCACATGACGCCCGACCAGGTAGGACCCGGATCCGTTCCGCCAGTTCGGCGGAGGCCTGCACGGTGCCGAAGTAGAACGGGGCGGGGCAGTTCGTCGCGTTTGGACTCTTGGCTGCTCGCCCGGCAGGTATGCGGCTTGTTGGGAGGACACCGACGGGATGTCCTCGGCTCGCTAGGCTGCGGACATGGCGATCAGGGCTGTGGTGTTCGATGTCGGGGAGTGCCTGGTCGATGAGACCCGGGAGTACGGCACCTGGGCTGACTGGCTGGGGGTACCGAGGCACACCTTCGTCTCGGCCTTCGGCGCGACGATCGCGCGCGGGCTCGACTACCGGGAAACCTTTCGGATCTTCGCCCCGGGCTTCGACCTGTACGAGGAGCGGGAGAAGCGGGCGGCAGCCGGCGAGCCGGAGACCTTCGGCGAGGAGGATCTCTATCCGGACGTCCGGCCCGCCTTCGCCCAGCTCCGGGCGGACGGCCTGTGGCTGGCCATCGCCGGCAACCAGACCGTGCGGGCCGGTCGCATCCTGCGCGAGCTGTTCACCGCCGACGTCGACCTGATCGGCACCTCGGACGACTGGGGGGCGAGCAAGCCGGACCCAGCCTTCTTCGAGCGGGTCGCCGAGGTCGTGCCGGCCGCGTCGGACGAGATCCTGTACGTCGGTGACCGGCTCGACAACGACGTGCTCCCCGCCGCGCGGGCGGGGATGCGGACGGCGCTGATCCGGCGTGGGCCGTGGGGCTGGATCCAGCAGCACGACCCGGCCGCCGCACAGGCGACGTTCCGGATCGACTCGCTCGCGGAGCTGCCAGAGCTGATCGCCAAGCTCAACGCCGCAGGGCACTGAGCGTCGCTGACCATGAGTACAGGCGGTCGTCCACGTGCTGGACGGCCGCCGAGGCCTGCCACGGGGTGAGCGCCCGCCGAGCGTCACGGACCCGTTCCATCCCGGTGGCGTACCAGGTGACTGCCAGTTGGTCCAGTGCCTTCTCCAGTAGCACGCATGCCTCCTCGGGGTGCCGGGCTGCAGCCTCGACGGCGGCCAAGTCGGCGAGGACGACAGTCCGCTGCTTGCCGTCGGTCTTGGGCAGCTCGGCGAGTGTCTGTTCAAGGGTGGTCCGGGCCTGCGGGATCAGGCCCGCGCGCAGCTCGGTGTTGCCGCGGAAGGCACGCAAGCGAGCCACCGAAAACCAGGTGAACCAGTCCGGCGACACTGCGTCGTTGTCCGCATCCAGGGCCTCTTCAGCACGCCGCAGTAGGGCAAGGGCGCCACGATGGTCCCCGCAGCGGGTCAGGCACTCGGCTTCGACAGCGTCGAGCCACGCCAGCACCTCGGCGGAGGCCGGGGCCCGACGAGCATAGGCGCGCGCTGCCTGCATGCGCTCGCGTGCATGGTCGATCAGGCCTTCCCACCCAGGGACGAAGGCCGAATGGGCAAGGATCGCGCCGCCAAGCAGATGGTTGTCGGCGCTACCTCACGCTCCAACGCACCGGCCAGACTGACCAGCAGCTCCGGGACCACTATGGCCAGCCCACCGAGCACGATCAGCGGAAAGACGCGCTGGAGCGTGACCGTGCCGCGG
The DNA here is from genome assembly GCF_042796115.1 of Kitasatospora sp. NPDC056446. Lineage (NCBI taxonomy): Bacteria > Bacillati > Actinomycetota > Actinomycetes > Kitasatosporales > Streptomycetaceae > Kitasatospora > Kitasatospora sp. NPDC056446. Next base: position 280,601 of record NZ_JBHTRF010000001.1, read on the forward strand.
CTGAGGAAGGCCGACGCTCGGACCGCCGGGGCCTTCATGCCCTGGCAGGGCTGGCCGGGGTCGCGGCGGCCGCGGTCGTTCCCCTCGTCTCCCGCTGAACACCACGCTCCTGCTTGGACCTTCGGGTCCGGGCGGGGGGCGCTTCGTCGTGTTTCGGTTCAGGCCTGCGTAGGCTCACCCCATGCCCATTCGCTCCGTTCCCATTCGCTCCGTGGTGTTCGACATCGGCGAGACCCTGACCAGTGACACCCGCTACTGGGGTGATTGGGCCCGTTGGCTTGGGGTACCTCAGCACACACTGTCGGCCCTGGTAGGCATGGTGGTAGCAGAAGGCCGCGACAACGCCGACGCCATCCGGATCGTCCGGCCCGGTGTCGACGTGGGTGCGGAATGGCGTGCCCGTCAGGACGCAGGCCAGGGCGACTACCTCGACGAGACGGATCTCTACCCGGACGTGCGACCGGGTCTCTCCCGTCTGCGCCAGGCTGGTCTGTGGGTGGGCATCGCAGGTAACCAGAACGCTGCAGTCTCGGCCCTGCTGACCGGCCTCGCGCTCCCGGCGGACGCCATCGCCACCTCGGCTGAATGGGGTGTGTCGAAGCCTGCGGCGGGCTTCTTCGGGCGGGTGATCGCGTGGGCGCCGGGCGAGCCTCACGAGATCGTGTACGTCGGCGACCACCCCGACAATGACGTCACCCCGGCCGCCGCCGCAGGCTTGCGGACCGCGCACCTGCGCCGGGGCCCGATCGGCCTCACCACGACCGCGCCGACCGCAAACTGGAGCGTCGACTCCCTGACCGAACTGGCGGACCTGCTGACCCGATAGCAGGTCCGTCCCGCCGGACTGGTCGGCGGGACGAACCACCCCGGCAGCGACCTCACCGCCGGTACCGTTCCGAGTGCGACCACGGAACGGAGACCAGCATGCCAGGGACCACGGCCGCCGAGCTCGGACGCCGCATCGAAACCCACCGACTCGCGCGGCGGCTGACGCGCCGGCAAGTGTGCGACGCGGCCGGGGTCAGCGTCAGCACCCTGCGCAAAGTCGAGGGTGGCGAGCGGACGCCGAGCGACGCCGTCCTCGACGCGCTCGCCCGCGCGCTCGGCGTCACCGCGGACGCCCTCCTCGACGGCCCGGGCCGCAGCGACAGCCGGGTGCACCAGGCGATCCCCGAGATCCGCCGCGTCATCGCCGCCTACGACCTACCGGACGACGGGCCGATCCGCCCGCTGCCCGAGCTCGCGGTGGCGGTTACCGCGGCGGTCGAGGACCGAGTGCAGTCCCAGTACGCCCGCCTCGCGGAGCAGGTGCCGGCGCTCCTTGCCGAGCTGTTCCGCGCCGTCGACCAGATGAACGGCCGCGAGCGAAAGCAAGCGGCCCGGCTGCTGGCGCTCGCGGTGCGCTCGGCGGACGCCCTGGCCTACAAGTACGGCCACCGCGACCTCAGCGCCCGCCTGGTGGAGCTGATGCGATGGGCGGCCGACCTGGCCGGCGACCCGGCGCTGAGCGCCGCGGCGGCCTACGTCCGTATGGAGACCCACTTCGCGGCGCACCAACTCGGGCCCGGCCTGCGCGCGCTGCAGGCCGCGGTGGACCGGATGCCCGCGCCGGTGTCCGAGCCGCTGGCCGCGGCGGCTGCCGCGCTGCACATGCGGGCGGCCGTGGCGGCGGGCCGGATGCGGCAGGCCGACGTGGCGCGCGAGCACCTGCGGGAGGCCGGCGTCCTGGCGGGCCAGGTTCGTGAGGGGCTGTACGACGGCACCGCGGTGGGCCCGGACTCGCTGGAAATCCACCGGCTGTCCGTCGCGGTGGAGCTCGGCGACCCGTCCGACCTGCACACGGCGGTGGCCGGGGCAGCTCGCTGGGCGCCCCCGCGGAGCCTGCCTGCGGAGCGTCGGTCGCACTACTACATCGACCTCGGACGGGCCCAGAGGCACCTCGGCCGCCCCCGGCATGCCGCCGAGTCGCTGCTGGTGGCGCGGCAGATCGCGCCGCAGCATGTGCGCGAGCACGGGCATGTGCGGGCTGAGCTGGCGGCGGCCGTGCGGTTGACCCGGGGCCGTGACAGCCGAGTGTTGGCGCTCGCGCGGTGGGCCCGGGCTGTGTAGGTCGGGGTGTCACAGGTTGTGGCACTTGCGGGGAGGAGCGGGCCTGCACGCGGCTCGGCCAGCGCGTCACGGGGTCATCCCCGCGCGTGTGGGGAGGAGGCGTCAGGCGCTGGACCCGCCGCGCCTGACGGAGGGCCATCCCCGCGCGTGTGGGGAGGAGTGTCCACTTTGCCCCTTCTCGCGCACTTCCACTGGGCCATCCCCGCGCGTGTGGGGAGGAGAGTTGGCGTCAGCTGTCCTGGGTGGTGTCCGGGGGGCCATCCCCGCGCGTGTGGGGAGGAGGCTTTCTGAGCTGGGGCGATGCGGAGGCCTTGGCCAGTTTTTGGTTAGGTCGATCCGGTGGCATCCGGTCCGGAAGGCGGGCCGGCCTTGTGGTGGGTTTGTCGAAGTGCCAAAGGACTTGGGACATCTTGGCACGTGTTGGTGACATCGGGCATGGCTTCGGCATCGGGTCCTGACGGGAACACCCGTCGAAGCGCTGTCGAACGGCCCCCGCAAGGGCCTGGTTGCGGAGCGCGGACCCGTTTGTGCGACCCTCCTCGTATGAGTACTGGTGGGGACGGGCGCAGGCAGCGTTGGCTGGTGTCGCTGCTGGCGGTGCTGTCCGCCGAGCCGGCGGATCAGCTGGCTTGGGCGGCCGGGCACGAGGTGCTGACGGAGGCGATCGTCTTCGATTTCGATCTTGTGCTCCGTCAGGCCGAGGCCCTGGAGCTGGGGGCTGTTCCCGATCTTCGGTCAATCGATCTGCTGTTCGGCGAGATGAAGGTCCGGGATCACTCCGGCCTGTGGGCCGACACGCTGGCCGCTGATCCCCGCTGGGACGAGGTCCGAACTGCCGCCCGGCGGGCCCTGGTCCGGATGTGCGGTGACTGGCGTCAACCGCTGCCGGCCCGGGTGCTGCGGTAGCGGTCACCGGCCTGGCTGTGCCGGTGACGGCCGGTCGCCGCACGCACCTCACCAGGGCACGACACCACCGTCCTCGAAGAACTGGCCGGTCGGGCCGTCGTCGGGCAGGGTCGCGAGTTTGATGGCGATGGCCGCGCCCTGTTCGGGGGTGCGTACGCCGCGGAAGCCGTTGAGGTCGGTCGCGACGTAGCCGGGGCAGGCGGCGTTGATCAGGATGTTCGTGCCGCTCAGTTCCCGGGCGTACTGGAGGGTGACGGCGTTCAGGAACGTCTTCGACGGCGCGTACGCCGCGGCCACCGGACCGGTGGTCAGTTCACCGGCGGTTCCTGACTGCCGGGTGAGGGAGCCGACGCTACTGGACATGTTCACGATCCGGGGTGAGGGCGAGCGGCGCAGCAGCGGCATCATCGCGTTGGTGACGCGGATGACGCCGATGACGTTGGTCTCCACGACCGTGCGGATGGTGGCGGGGTCGATCCGGGTGGGCTCCTGCGGCATGCCGCCGGTGATGGCGGCGTTGTTGACGAGCACGTCGAGGCGCCCGGCCTGGTCCTCGATCAGCTGTGCGGCGGCGGTCGCGCTCGCGTCGTCGGTCACGTCCAGCGGTACGCCGAAGGCGTCGACGCCGGCCGCGCGCAGCCTCTCCACCGCGGCCTTGCGGCGCTGGTCGTCGCGGGCGCCGACGCCGACCCTCCAGCCGAGGGCGCCCAGGCCGGCGGCGATCTCGTAGCCGATTCCCTTGTTCGCGCCGGTGACCAGCGCAATCGTTCGTTCGCTCATGGGGACCATGCTGCTCCCGGACCCCGGCCGGGGTCCAAGACCGATCGGGTGGGCATCGATACCTTCCAGGTATTGATCCGGAGTACCGTGGCCGGATGGAGACCAGGGAACTGCGCTACTTCGTCGCTGTCGCCGAGGAGTTGCACTTCGGGCGTGCCGCGCAGCGGCTCGGGATCGCACAGCCGCCCCTGTCACGGGCGATCCGGCAGCTCGAACGCCGGCTCGGGGGAGCGCTGCTGGACCGGACCAGCCGCACCGTCACGCTGACCGAGGCCGGCTCGGTGCTGCTGGCCGAGGGCCGGGCGGCCCTCGACGCGGTCGAAGCGGCCGAGCGCCGGACCCGCCGCGCCGCCCTTCCCCCGACCGGTCGTCCCGGCCTGGTCCTGGTCACGAAGGCCAGCGCGTCCCGCGAACTGCTGGCGGAACTCCTGGACGCGTACGCCGTCGAACCCGGCGCGGTCCCCGTCGACGTCATCCTGTGCGGCCCGGCCGAGCAGGAACGCCTCCTGCGCGAGGGCCGGGCCGACGTAGCGCTGCTGCACCGGCCGTTCGACTCGACGGCCGGGTTCCACACCGAGGAACTCGGCACGGAGGGCCAGGTCGTGGTCCTGCCGGCCGGGCATCCGCTCACCGCCCGCACCCATGTGCACATGGCCGACATCACCGGGCTGCCCGGCCTGCCCCTGCCGCGCTGGCCCGACCCCGACGGCACCTACCCGCCCGGCCCCGGACCGCAAGTCCGCGACCACGCGCAGTTGTTGCAGCTCGTCGCGCTCGGCCGTGCCTGCGCGGTCTCGCCGGAGTCGTGCCGAGCCCGATTGCACGGCGACCTCGCCGCCGTGCCCGTGCTGGACGCGCCGAAAGTCACCACCGTGATCGCCTGGCCGCCGCACCGCCGGTCCAGAGCCGTCGCCGACCTTGTCCGGACCGCGACCCGTCTGCGGTAGTTCCGATACGCCACAGGTCCTCCCCTGGGTGCGAGCCCTCCGGGGGCGCCGGATCCCGGCGAGGCGCGGGCTTCCCGGGGCGGCGGGCTTCGCGAGGAGCGGGCTCCGCGAGGCGCGGGCTTCGCGGGGCACCGGCCTTCGCGGGCGGTGATCCGGGCAACCTGCGGCAGTGATGTCGCCACCGCTTGGCATGATGCCGGGCATGGTGAGAGCACTGCACATCACGGGCTTCTCCGTGACCGGCCGGCCGATCTCCACGCCGACCACCAAGTTCGGCGGTCAGCCCGTGTGGCTGGCAGGTCCGCAGTGGCCGATCAGCGCGGCATGGGACCGGCCGATGCGGTTCGTCGGCCAGATCGAGTTGGGCCCGGTACTCGGAGCGGCCGGCCAGGGCAAGGTGGCCTACGTCTTCGTGACCCACGCCGACCACGGGGAGGACTTCTTCGACCCGGACATCATCGACCCCGACGGCGGCGAGAACGCGGTGATCGTACAGCCCGGCGGCGACTACGCCGGCCCGGTGCGCCCGCTGGCGACCGGACCCGGGCTGTACGGCGCCGACGGGTCGGCGGTGGAGTTCACCGTCGACCTCCGCCCCGTCGACGAGCCCGGTTCCATGACGGACGAGGAGCTTGATGCCCTGCCTTCTGCCGACCGGAACCGCTGCGCCGACCTGATCGACGGCGACAAGGTCGACGGCGACAAGATCGGCGGAACACCGCTGTTCTTCCAGGGCGACGAGTGGCCGGACGGCGGCCCGTGGCGGCTGCTGCTGCAGCTGGACTCGAACTGGGTGCCGTTCCGCCTCAACCTCGGCGCGTCGCCGAGGCTGTTCGCCTTCGTGTCCGAGGACGGCGCCCAGGGCAGGCTGCTCGTCCAGGACTCCTGAGCCGAACCGAGCTCTTGGGAATCCGAACCGATTCCGATTCCGATTCCGAATCCGTACCGGCCTGCCGGCTTCGAAGCCGGTTCCAACAGGCGTGCACGGGACGACAGATGCCGTGCCGGCACGACAGCCGGCGTGCGGACCCTCGACGTGGGCCATCAGCCGCCGCGCGCTGCCCGGCCGGCCGTGGCCGACACCGCGCGCGACTCCTCCACCAGCGCATACAGACGGTCGGTACGGTTCTCGTGGACGACCGGGGCGTCATCCGAAAGAGCGTCGCGTGTTAGGTTTCGCCCCCGGAACAGGACGGTTGGGGGCGGGCGACATGATCGGTATCAGCGCGATAGCAGGCATCGCGGCGGTGGAGTTCGGGATGGCGCTCACGCCCGGACCGAACATGGTCTACCTCGTCTCCCGCTCGGTGGCACAGGGGCGCCGCGCCGGACTGGTCTCACTGGCCGGCACCGGGACCGGCTTCGTCGCCTACCTGCTGGCGGCGACCGCGGGCATCGCGGCGGTCTTCTCCCTGGTGCCGGAGATCTATCTGGCGGTCAAGCTGGCCGGCGCCGGCTACCTGCTCTGGCTGGCGTGGAAGGCGGTGCGGCCCGGCGGTCCCTCGGTCTTCGCGCAGCGCGAGCTGGTGCCGGACCCGCCGCGCAAGCTCTTCACGATCGGCCTGCTGACCTGCCTGCTCAACCCGAAGATCGCGATCCTCTACATGTCACTGCTGCCCCAGTTCGTGGACCCGAGCCGGGGTCACATCGCGCTGCAGAGCCTGCTGCTGGGACTGACCCAGATCGTCGTCGGGCTGGTCGTGAACGGAATCTTCGTGCTGACCGCCGGATCGGTCTCGACGTTCTTCTCCGGCCGCCCGCTCTGGACGCGGATCCAGCGCTATGTGATGGGCACCGCACTGGCCGGCTTCGCGGTACGGATCGCCGCCGACCGCTCGCAGGCCGTGGTGGCCGGCACGCCCTGAGGAGGGGCAGGCAGCCAAGGTGCCCGGGGCGAAGCGCGAGCAGTGAGCGCTCGGGGCGGAAGCGGGCGTCCTGCGCGACGTCCTGCGCGACGTACCGCGCGACGTCACGCAGTGACCCGGCTTGAGAGCGGAAGGCCAGGCCACCGGATATCGCCAAGCGCTGTCTGCCCAGGTCGTGCCAGGATGCTCGGCATGTCTGCTCGCGCGCTCAGCTTCGGTGCCATCGCGGAATCCTACGAAAGGTTCCGGCCGGGGTATCCCCAGGAACTCTTCGACGTGGTGATGACGTACGCGGGCCGGCCGGTTCGGACGGCCCTGGAGATCGGTGCGGGGACAGGCAAGGCGACCCGGCTGTTCGCCGAGCACGGGGTCGCGGTCACAGCGACGGAGCCCGACGCCGCCATGCTCGTCGAGCTGGACAAGGCCGTGCCCGCGAACGTGACGACCGTGCGGGCCGCGTTCGAGGACCTGCGGCCAGGTGGGACCTACGGGTTGGTCTATGCGGCGGCAGCCCTGCACTGGACACGCCCGGAGGGTCGGTGGTCGAAAGTGGCCGGGCTGCTGGAACCGGAGGGCGTGTTCGCCTCGTTCGGCGGCCCGGTCCAGCCGGCTGACCCCGCTGTCGAGGAGTCCGTGCGCGCGGCACGGGCGCCGTTCCTGGAGAGCGACGACATTCCGTCTCCCGACGGCACCGCTCCGGACGAGGAGATGCAGTGGCCGGGTACGGAGCTGCAACGGTCCCCGTTGTTCCTCGACGTTCAACAGGCCGTCGTCACGCGGCGGTTGACGATCAGCGCTCCTGACTACGTCGGCTACCTGTCGACCGTCTCGGCGTATCTCGGACTGCCGCGATCGAAGCGACAGCAGGCGTACGACGCGATCACGCGGGTCCTGCCCGAGACGGTCGAGATCGTCGCGGACATCATCGTCCACCTCGCGCGCCGACGGCCCGAGTGAGGGGCGTTGCCGGAGTCGCCGAGCCGGTACCGCCCGTACCGCCCGTACCGCCCGCGCCGGCTCGGGTGTCAGAGGGGGGTGGAGAGCGCTACATGGCGCCACTGGTCGAGTTCGAGCCGTACCAGGTCCGGCTTCGCCTCGATGCGCTCGACCGAATCCGCGCCCAGCTGGAGGCGCAGCGGAGGCTCGGCGGTCTCGGTGACGTCCCCGTGGCGCGGAGCCGGGGTATCGCCGATGGCCGCGAACATCCAGTGGGACCTGTTCGCGAACACGCCCTCCGAGGGGGCAGCCGGCCAGGCACCTGGTACGCATGCTCTACAACGAGAAGGAGACGGCCTTCAAGTCGACCTGCAAGCCCGTCACCAAGGGCAGCTACTTCTACGAGCTCGACGAGCTCAGGCACTGCCTCGCGCACGGCTGATCCCTGCTGGTGCGGGGAGGAGGCACCGTGCCTGGTCGCGCCGATGCTGGAGTACGGCTGACCCCCGCCGGCGCGGGGAGGAGAAGCCGAACATCCGGCGATCCGGCCCCGGAGCTGGCTGACCCCCGCCGGCGCGGGGAGGAGGCTTTCTGAGCTGGGGTGATGTGGGGTCTTCGCATCACGGCCCCGACGGGTCGGTGTCGGGGGAATCTGTCGAGGTGTCAAAGGGCTTCGGACATCGTTGCATGTGCCGGTGACATCGGGGATGGGCTTCGGTGGTTCGTGGCCGTTGGTCTCGTCCGCCCGGTCGGGGGTTATCCCCCTCTCGCATGGGCCCGCTGCCCGGATGGATCGGTGGATCTTGAACGCCGAGGCTGGAGGCATACGAATGATCGATGCGCCCGGGCAGGGTGCACAAGGAGGGTTTCCCTATGACCGATCGTCCTCACCTGCTTCGACGTGCCCGCGCCTTGTCGTCCGGGCCGCGGCGAGGGATCGCGATGGTGGTGGTGACGGCCGCCACCGGTCTGGCGCTGGGGGGCGCGCTGCCCGCGTCCGCGGCGCAGCCCCGCGGTTCCGGTGAGGTCGTGCGGCAAGGCCTGGACCGTCTGGTGCACGACGACGGGTACCCCGCCGCCCTGGTGGCCGACCTCGGCCGTGACGGGCGCACCCGTAACTACGCCGCCGGCGTCGCGGACTTGAGGACCGGGGCGAAGGTGCCGGTCGACGGGCAGGTGCGGGCGGGGAGCAACACCAAGGCGTTCACCGCCACGGTCGTCCTGCAACTGGTCGGGGAGGGCAAGGTCGCTCTCGACGCCCCGGTCGAGCAGTACCTGCCGAACCTGGTGCGCGGCGAGGGCATCGACGGCCGCCACATCACGGTACGCCAGCTGCTGCAGCACACCAGCGGACTGCCCGACTACGTCGAATTCGTGGGCGACCTCGACGGCTCGGGGCGCCACACTTACGTCCAGCCCCGCACCCTGCTCGATCTGGGGCTGGCGCACAAGGCGCTGTTCGCTCCCGGGGCCGGCTGGGCGTACAGCAACACCAACTACCTCCTGGCGGGCCTGATCATCGAGAAGGTCACCGGCCGGCCGCTGGCCGAGCAGATCACGCAGCGGGTCATCGATCGCATCGGGCTGCGCCACACCTACTTTCCCGGCGTGGGCGACCAGGGCATCCGGGAAGCGCACCCGGAGGGCTACTCCGCGCGGCCCGGGGGGTCGTTGGACAACGTCACCGAGTTGGACCCCTCCTGGGCTTGGGCCGCCGGGCAGGTGATCTCCACCCCGAGTGATCTGAACCGGTTCTTCACCGCGCTGTTCGGCGGCAGGCTCTTGGGGCCCGCGCAGCTCGCCCAGATGCGGACCACCGTCGAGGTCCCCGCCGGCAAAATGTGGCCCGGCGCCCGGTACGGGCTGGGAGTGACCAGTACGACGCTGACCTGCGGGGGCCTGATGTGGGGGCACGGCGGTGACATCCCCGGCTACCAGACGCGCACCGGTGCCACCGATGACGGTCGCGCCGTCACGGTTGCCGTCACTGCCGACAGGGAGCCCACCAAGCAGGGCCCCTCCGACGTCCTGGCGCTCCTCGACGCCACCTTGTGCAGGTGACGGCCGACTGCTGCCTGAGCGCAGGAGTGACACCGTTCGCGCGCTCAGCGGCGGCGCTGCTTGATCTTGACCAGCCCTGACCGGGGATGGCCGACGACGGTGACGGTGGGGGCTCCGGGCTCCGCGACCTCGGCGGCCTTGTTGACGATGCGGCCGGTGTTGGTGCTCGACCCGTCCACTCTGACGCCCCAGCCGGGTGGGACGACCAGCCGGATACGGCCCGTACCGCACGCAGCCTCGACGGTGACCTCGCGGTGCGGGCACACGGCCTCGGTGAAGTCGATCTCGATCTGCATCATTCGGCACTCGGCGACGATCCGCCGGGGAACCGTCCACCGGCCGCTCTGCCTGATGTTGCTCAGCCTGGGCTTGAGGACCAGCACGTCGTCGGCGGACTCGGCGCCGGCGGACGGCCGTTCGCCCAGGTCCGCCACCAGGGCGTCGAGTTCGCGGTAGGTCCGGGCCGCGTACGCGAGGTCGAGCCGCTCCGTCAGCTCCCCGAGGTCGATGCGGCCCTCGCCCGCCGCCACGCGCAGCCGCTCGGCCACCGCCTCCCGGTCGGCGTCCCCGGCACGGGGCTCCACCTGGGCGGTCTGCGGGGTCAGTGGTATCGGCAGCTGCTCCGGGTTGTCCATGGAAGGACTGTAGGACACGGGCACGCACCCCGGCCGGTCGACGGTGGATCAGCGCCCGCTCCGGCCCGGCGCCTTGGGGGCGGGCCGGACCGGGCGGGCCGCGTGTGGAACGGGTGGTGGCGCTGCCGAACTCCGTCGAACACGCTCCGGGCAGGCGACGGCCGCGTCACCATGGGGGCCGGGCAGCAGAGGAGGATGCCATGAGCGGTACGGTCCCGTCGCACGATCAGGGCCGGTGGCGTGGACAGCGCGGTCGCGGCTCCCGGGGGCCGAACCGGGCGCCGGCGCACCCCGTGATGCCTGTGCCGGAGGAGGCTCCGGTAGCCGAGGAGATCGCGGCAGCCGAGGAGACGGAGGAGACCATGCGCGAGGACGGCCAGAACCCGGCGAGTGGCGGGTCGGGCGGGATCGGCGGCCCGAAGGCGCCGCCTGCGGGCCCGTCGACCCCACCGCCGCCGAACGAGCCCTCGCCGACCCCGGAGAAGTAGCGACTCCGGGGCGGGCGAGCGGCCGGCCGTACGGCGGTACGGTCGGCCCGGGGCGGCCCCGCCGGTGCGGGGAGGAGTACGTCCGCCCCATGGTGAAGTCGCTCACCGACGGCTGACCCCCGCCGGAGCGGGGAGGAGGCGGCGCCGATCTGCACCAGCGGCAGCGGAACCCGCGGCTGACCCCCGCCGGTGCGGGGAAGTGACCAGGGACTCCACCGAGCGCGTCAGGATCGTCGGCTGACCCCCGCCGGCGCGGGGAGGAGGCTGGGCTGGGGCGCTGCTGAGGAGGTCTGTCGAGCTGTCAAAGGACTGGGGACATCGTGCCACGTGGCGGTGACATCGGGTGGATCGGGCCGGGGCCGGGGCCCGGGTCCGGCACCGGGCCCGTCACCTGGCCTGGTGACGGACCCGGCTCCGGACCGGCTCGCCGGAGCCCGTCCGACGGCGGCCTACCCGGTCCGGCCGTTCTCGATGAGGTTCCGGACGGAGACGGGGATGTCGACGCCCTGCTTGACGTGCGGGTCGGGCTGGGCCGGCTGGACGGAGGGGGCGGGGTCCAGGCTCGGAGCCTGGTCCGGTGACATCAGGGCTCCGTCCTGACGGGGGTGGTCCCGCTCATCCCTTCTCCTTCTCCTTCCGGGCGTCCTCCTGGGCCTTGGCCAGGATCTCCTGGGCCACGCGCTCGGGGTCCTGGCCGCGGAAGGGGCGGCCGGACAGCCAGTTGTAGAGCATCTCCCGGCAGATCTGCGGCTGGTAGGCGGGTACTTCGTGTCCGGAGCCGGGCAGGGCGACCTGGGTGACGTTGCCGAGGGTGCGGACGAACCCCTTGGGGTCGCCCTGGGCCTGCTTCCAGATCAGCCGCTCGGCCTTGCGCCAGGCGTCGTGCGGTTCCACGATGGCGTCGAGGATCTCCTCGGTGCTCTGGTAGCCGCAGGCGGTGTCGAAGTCCCCGGTGTAGAGCAGGACTTTGTACTGTTCCTTCGCCTGGATGAGTTCGGTGTACCAGGGGGAGGCGTCGGCCATGTTGTCGGCCTTCAGCGCCTCGGCCACCGGGCCGGAGTTGTCCGCGCAGAGCCACTCCGACGTGACGTGCAGCGCGTCCTTGACTCCCTGGCTGTTGAGGTAGGCGGGCAGCGCGCCCCAGTCCAGGTCGTTCCAGCTCCGTACGTCGTAGAGGTCGAAGTTGCCCCCGTAGGCGACGACGGCGTTGACGATGCCGTTGCCGAGGTCGGTGGCCTGCTTCAGCTTCTTGGTGTCGTGCTCCTTCTCGCCCTCCTCCAGGACGGTCTTGAACGCGGCGTAGGAGTCGTCCAGGACGGCCTTCTGGTTCAGGCCGAGGAGGCCGGAGGCGTAGGCGTAGTCGATCAGGAAGCGGACCGAGAGCTCCGGCTTGATCCAGCCGTTGCCCACGGCGATGCCGGCCAGGGGGAGGGGTGTGCCGGCCTGCTCGTGGTTCTTCCGGTGGATCGTCCGGGCGATCGCCGGCACGTACTTCCCCGCGTAGCTCTCGCCGCAGACGTACAGGGGACACTTCTTGTACTCGGGGTACGTCGCGTAGAACTGCTGAAGGGCCCGCCAGAACATCAGGCCGACGGTCTCCTCGTCCTCGACGTACGTGTCCGGGGTCTCGCAGTAGCTGTAGCCCGAGCCGACGGGCTGGTCCCAGAAGACGACGTGGGCTTCCTGGTTCCAGGTGTCGGGGCTCACCGTGACCGTTCCGGTGGCGTCGGTGCCGATGCGCAGCGGGCCGTTCTCGAGGAACAGTCCCACCAGGGAGGAGGCGCCGGGCCCGCCGTTGAGCCAGATCAGCAGCGGTGTGTCGTCGACCAGTTGCTGCTGGGCCTGGGCGTCGATGTTGGGGTCACAGGTCTGGCTTTCGAAGAACCAGTAGAACAGGTGGCTCTTCGCCGGGCCCGGGCCGTCGACGTCCGCGTACCCGGCGTAGGACCGGACCTTCTTCGGGAGGCCCTCCTCCTCCTTCTTCGCGGGGTCGGGGTAGAAGTGGATCGTCTGCGTGCCGGGGGTGTCGGCCGGGATCGAGTACACGGGCTTGCGGGACATAGTGCGCCTTTCCGTTCGGGGGCGGGGGCGGGAGCGGGGTCGTGATCAGGGGAGGGGGCGGGTGCCGGATCAGGGCCCGGGATCAGGACGCCGGCGGAGTCTGCCGGGGGTGGGAGCGGCGGAAGTTCTCGAACATGTACCGGGTGTGCTCCTCCTCCTGGAGGATGCCGATGCGCTGTCCCATGAGCAGTTGCAGTGCGGGGAACCGGCCCTTCTCGAAGAGCAGGATGTTCAGCGAGCCGCCGTACTGGAAATAGCCGATCTCCTCGCCCTTCTCCACCGCGACCGGGGGTTTCTCCTTCGTGATCTCCCGGAATTTGTCACGGAATTTCACGGAGCCGATCGAGTTCAGGCCGACCGGCACCAGGGCGACGTATCCGTGCCCGTCCGGCTTTCCGGTGTGGTCCAGGTACGGCGTTTTGATGACGGCGTACCCGCGGCGGAAATCGTCGAACATGCTGTAGTCGTACCCGTAGCCGACGTGCTGGATGCACCCACACCAGTACGTCCCGGTTCGCCCGTGGCGGCGCCCGCAGCTACTCCGTTCGTCTGGAAACCACCTACCCGTGGCGGTACGCCCGGCGGTTCCGGAGGGCCGCTACGCGGGAGGAGCCGGAGGCGAAGGAGAAGCGGCGGACACCTGGATGACGGCGTGCCGGCCGTCGGTGCGCCAGGGGGTGTCGGTGCCGTCGAGGCGGGCGACGGTGCCGGGGTCGACGCCGACGATCACGTCCGACTTCAGCGTGCGCAGGGCGGCGACCGGTGACGGGAAGTGCCGTGTCACGTCGGCGAACGGGGTGGTCGGCGACCAGTGGCGGTCGCCGGCCAGGCGGCGGTAGTTGAGATCGCCCTTGACGATGGTCAGCGCCGTGCCCGAGAACTCGGCCCGGAGGTCGGCGGGCATGTCGTGGTACGGCAGCGGCGCGCAGAAGAACGGGTGGGTGCGGACAACCAGGGTGCCGTCGCCCATCGCCTGCCACAGCCGTTCGCCGATCGCGGCGGCGGCCCGGGCCCGGGCGGGGGCGGTGCGGAGGCGGTCGAGGGCGGCGAGGACGTCGGCCATCGTCGCGTCGGAGACGTAGTACGGCTGCGGCTTCACGTACAGCACGACGTGTGCCGCCCGGCCGTGGGCCAGGAGGTGGTCGATCAGGACGAGGTCGGGGAGCAGTTCCCGGCCCGCGTTGTCGGCGACGACGCACACCCGCCCGGCCCCGGCCCCTTCCAGGGCGGCCCACAGCAGCGCGCTGTCGTCGGCGACCAGGTCGGATGCGGCCGCGCCGCCCGGCTCTGCGGTGATCCGGAAGCTGAGGTCGGCGCGGTTGCCCCACAAGGCGGAGGAGAGCAGCGCGTCGGCGCGCCGGTCGGGCGGCAGTGCGTCGAGTCCGGCCAGTGCGGCGAGCTCCTCGTCGACGGCCGTGCCGCGCAGTTCGGCGGCCTTGAACGGGGCGAACGGGTCGACGCCCTGCCACGCGCCGGGCCGGAAGTAGCCGGTGGCGTCGAGCAGTCGGCGGTAGAAGTAGCTCTCGGCCCACAGGAACGGCGCCTCGCCCCACGGCTTGCCCCACAGGCCCTCGCCCCACGCCGTCCACTGGGCGGCGTCAGCGGCGGCGGGTCCGTTCGGTCCGTTCGGTCCGTCCGGTGCGGCCGAGGGCAGTGGTTCGAGGACGCCGGAGGTGCTCTCCGTGAGCAGCCGCTGGACCGCCGCCCGTTCGGCGGGGCCGTACGGCAGGGCGTCGAGGACCTGGCGGACGAGCGGGGGGTGGCGTTCGTGGAAGACGCCCCAGGCGAAGGAGCCGGGGGTGTCGCTGCGGATCACGGGTGCGTCCGGCATGGTGGGGCCCGTCCTTCTCGTCGTCAGGTGTCTGTAGCGGGGAGGTGCGGTCAGCAGGTCGGCGGGCTGGCAGGTCGGCGGGTCAGTGCGGTCGAAGGCCGGTGAAGACCACGTCGAAGACCCGCTCCCGGGCGGCCGGGTCGGCCGCGAGCTGGTCGGTGGCCGTGCCGACGCCCACGAGCAGGGCGATCAGGTCGGGCAGGCCGATGTCGGGCCGGACGGCTCCGGCCTGCTGCGCGGCGGCCAGGAGTGCGGACAGCTGGGCCCGCATCGGTTCGGTGGAGCCGCGCAGGGAGGCGTGCACGTCCACGCCGGCGGCGGCCAGGGCGTGGGTGAACTCCTGTTTGCCCGCCGAGTGTTCGACCACCAGGCGGAAGCCGCCGAAGAAGGCCTCGGCGGGTCCGGTCTCGGCGGCGAGCTGCGTGATGCGGGCGGTGATGGTCTCCAGTCGGCGGACCATGACGGCTTCCAACAGCGCCTCCTTGGTGGGGAAGTGCCGGAAGAGGGTGCCGACGCCGACGCCTGCGGCGCGGGCGATTTCCTCGGTGGGCACGCCGATGCCGCGGGCGGCGAACACCTCCGTGGCGGCGTCGAGCAGTCTCGCCCGGTTGCGGGCCGCGTCCGCGCGCAGCGGCCGTTCCGTTGCCCCGCTCATCATTCCTTCTCCCTCTTCTGCCGCTCCGGGCGCTGTGGTGGTGCCGGTGGCGGATGTACCCCTGGACAACCGGAGTGGCTAGTCCGTATGGTACTAAACGGAGTCGCTGGTCCGATTCCAGTGACGCGATCCTGGGGGTTGATCATGTCCGAAACGTTGTCGCCGCGCGAGGTCTTCACCGAGCTGCTGGAGGGCATCACCGAGGGGCGGTTCTCGGAACTGGCCGCGCTCTACGCCGAGGACACGGTGGTGGAGACCGTGTTCCAGCCGGTCGGACCGCGCCGGTTCGAGGGACGGGCCGTCGTCGAGAAGCGGTTCGCGGAGATCGGCGAGCACCTGCCCGTCGATCTCCAGGCGGAGAACGTGGTGGTCCGGGAGACCGACGACCCCGAGGTGATCGTCGCCGAGTTCGACTACCGGGTGCACCACCGGGCCACCGGGCGGCGCGTCGTGGTCTCGAACGTCCTGATCCTGCGGGTCCGCGACGGCCTGATCGTGCAGAGCCGGGACTACCACGACCACCTGGCCCTCGTCGTGGTCGGCGGCGGGCTGCGCGGGCTGGTGGAGACCCTGGAGGGCGAGCAGCCGTCGGCCTGACGAAGAAGACGGCCTGAGGAAAAACGGCCAGGCAAACGGCCAGGCAAACGGCCGGGGAAACGGCCGGGGCCGGGGGGTTGGGGGGGGGGGGTGAGGACACCCCGCCGGGGGCCCCGGGGGGAAGGGGGGGTGGGCGCACCCGACGGGGGGGGGGCCGCGGCTGGT